>JBDSUN010000245.1:0-6338 GCA_039927735.1 Acidimicrobiales bacterium
GTCCTCCTCGATAGCGTCAGTGGCCTCCAGGACGAGGTCCCGGGTGACTCCGGCCAGGCAGCTGGAGCTCAGCGGCGGGGTGAGGAGGCGGCGGCCGACGCCCACGAAGATGTTGGAGCCGGTGCCCTCGCAGAGGAGGTCAGTGGTGGTGGCGAAGATGGCTTCGGTGGCGCCTCGGGCCTTGGCGTAGGCGAGGGCGACGACGTTCTCGGCGTAAGACGTGGTCTTGATGCCGACCATGGCCCCGCGCTCGTTGCGGGGCCAGGGGGCCACGCTGACCGCAGTGGACGGCGCCGCTGCCGCCAACGGTCCCGCCGCCACCACCACGGTGGCGTTCGCCACGCCGCGCTCCGAGCCCAGCGGGGCGGTGCCGCCGGTGACGGTGATGCGGACCCGGAGCAGGCCGGCGTCGTGGGAGGCCAGCACCTGGCTCATGGCCACGCCGAGCTCGTGCTCGGTGTAGGGCAGCTGCAGGCCGAGGCCATCGGCGGACCGGCGCAGTCGCTCGAGATGGCGCCGGGTTGCGAAGGGCTGCCGGTCGACGGCCTTGAGGGTCTCGAACACGCCGTCGCCCACCGTCAGTCCGTGGTCGAACACGGAGACCGTGGCCTCCGAGGCTCCGACCAGCTTCCCGTCGATCCACACCAGCTCCTCAACCATGAGGCAATCCTGACGCGACGCGCAGGAGGTGGCGAGCCTTGAGCTCCGTCTCGGCCCACTCGTCGTCGGGATCGCTGTCCCAGGTGATGCCGCCGCCGGTGCCGAAGTGGAGTCGCCCGTCCTCCTGCCAGAAGGTGCGGATGGCCACGTTGAGGTCTCCCTGTTGGAGGTCGGCGTCCACCCAGCCGACGGCGCCGCAGTAGATGCCTCGCGGCAGCGGTTCGAGGGCGGCGATCTGCTCCAGAGCGGCCAGCTTGGGAGCACCGGTCACCGAGCCCGGCGGGAAGGTGGCGGCGATGGCCTCCGGCCAGCCGCACCCGGGTCGCAGGCGCCCGGTGACCGTCGACACGAGGTGCACCAAGCCGGGGTGGTGCTCCAGCACGAGGAGCGCCGGCACCGACACCGAGCCGAACTCGCACACCCGCCCGAGGTCGTTGCGGACGAGGTCGACGATCATCACGTTCTCAGCCGCGTCCTTGGTGGTGAGCCCGGCCGGTTCGGGTGCAGTGCCCTTGATGGGGGAGGAGCTGACGAGATCACCGTCCCGCCAGAGGAACCGCTCCGGCGAGGCGGAGGCCACGTGGCAGGCCACCGACGGGAGTCGCACCACGGCGCTGTACGGCGCCGGGTTGCCCTCCGCCAGGGAGGCGCCGAGGGCGGCGATGTCGCTGCCCTCGGGCGTCGGGGCCGAGAGCCTCCGGGTGAGGTTCACCTGATAGACGTCGCCGGCCTCGATCGAGGCCCGGATGGCCCGCACGCCGGCCTTGAACTCGTCCTCGGAGAGCGAGCTCGTCCACTCGTCGACGCTCGGGCCTCGCCAGGCCGGGCCGGGCCACGGGCGGGCCGGGCGCACCTGGGCGAAGCGGGCGCAGATCGGCCGCCCCTCGAACGGGAGCACCACCGCCCAGAACCCCGCTGACTCGAGGGCGGCCAGGTCGTCGGTGAGGTCGACCAGCTCGGTGGCCAGCCGGCCGCCCACCACGGCCAGCGGCGCCTCGGCGGCAATGGGTCGCGCCATGGCCGGCAGCGTAGGATCACCCCGTGCACGTCGAGTTCACCGAGGAGCACGAGGCGCTGCGCAAGGTCGTGCGCGACTTCGCCGAGGGCGAGATCGCCCCCCACGCCGAGGCGTGGGACCGCGACCACCACTTCCCTCTGCACGTCGTGCGCGGCATGGGCGACCTCGGCCTGTTCGGCATCCCGTTCCCGGAGGAGCATGGCGGCGGTGGGGGCGACCTGACCATGCTGTGCATCGCCATCGAGGAGCTGGCCCGGGTGGACCACTCGATGGCCATCACCCTCGAAGCCGGCGTCGGCCTCGGCGCCAACCCCATCCACCGCTTCGGCACCGAGGAGCAGAAGCAGACGTGGCTGCCGGACCTGTGCGCCGGACGCACCCTGGGCGGCTTCGGCCTCACCGAACCCGAGGCCGGCAGCGACGCCGGGGGCACCCGCACCCGGGCCGAGCTCGACGAGACGACCGGCGAGTGGGTGGTCAACGGCGAGAAGGCCTTCATCACCAACTCGGGTACCGAGATCACCGCCTTCGTCACCGTGACCGCCCGCACCGGGCCCGGCGAGATCAGCACGGTCATGGTGCCCTCCGGCACCCCCGGCTTCGAGGTGCTCCCCCCGTACCGGAAGATGGGCTGGCACGCCTCGGACACCCACGGGCTCTCCTTCGTCGACGCCCGAGTGCCCGAAGCCAACCTGCTGGGCGAGCGGGGCCGCGGGTTCGCCCAGTTCCTCCAGATCCTCGACGAGGGCCGCATCGCCATCTCCGCCCTCGCCGTCGGGTGCGTCCAGGCCTGCCTCGAGCACTGCACTCAGTACGCCCAGGACCGCCACGCCTTCGGCCGGCCGATCGGCGCCAACCAGGGCGTCGCCTTCCAGGTGGCCGACCTCGCTGTGATGGCGGAGACAGCCCGGCTCCTCACCTACCAGGCCGCGTGGCTCCACGACACCGGCCGCCCGTGCAAGCAGGCCGCCGCCATGGCCAAGCTCCACACCACCGAGGCCGCCGTCACCGCCACCCGCATCGCCACCCAGATCTTCGGCGGCTACGGCTTCATGGACGAGACGCCCGTCGCCCGCTTCTATCGCGACGCCAAGATCCTGGAGATCGGCGAGGGCACCAGCGAGATCCAACGGCTGGTCATCAGCCGGGAGCTCGGCCTGCCCGTCCAGTAGAGCTCAGGCGGCTTCCGGGGGAAGGTCGTCGCGGGCGAGGCGCTGGGTGACCCGGCGGTGCTCGACCGCCCAGGCCACCGCGTCGTGGGCGATGGCGGGGTGCAGCCGCCAGGTGTGGAGCTGCCGCTCGGCCGCCTCGGTGTCCTCGCCCAGCTCGAGCAGCGAAAGGGCCAGGCCGCGAGCCCGCTCCCGCAGCTGCTCGACGGGAAGGTGGGTGGTGGGGCCGTCGACCCACGCCTGATGGGCCTGCTGCAGCTCGAGTGGGAGGCGGGCGATCTGCATGCGGGTGAGGGGAGGGAGCTTGCGCCGGACGCGGAGCGTCCGCTCGTCGAGCTGCTGGGTGGCGCCGAAGCGGCAGCAGCGGTCGATGGAGCGGAAGAACGGCGAGTGCTTCCCCGACCGGTTGCCGAGGCCCAGCTCCACTGCCGTGAGCGCGAGATCGAGGTCGAAGCCCTCCGGCTCGTCGTCGAGGCCGGCGACGAGGCGCCGCAGGAGCCAGGTGGCACTGGGGCCGAGCACGCCGAGCCAGAACCGCTCGACGTAGGCCGAGCGCACGTCGTGACCGACGGCGTCGATGACGGCGTCCGGCCAGGCCTGCACCCGCAGAGCCGGGACGGGATAGGTGGGTGGGGTGGGGGTGCCTGCAGGCTCAGATGAGGACATGTGACGCAGTTTCGATTCCTTTCATGTCATCGTCAAGGGGGTAGCCTGGGACCTGTGCCTGAGCCCATCGATGACGTCCGCAGCTGGCTCGGCCGGGCCGAGCGGGTGGTCGTCCTCACCGGCGCCGGCATCAGCACCGACAGCGGCATCGCCGACTTCCGCGGCCCGCAGGGTCTGTGGACCAAGAACCCCGACGCTGAGAAGGCCTCGCACATCTCGAACTACCTCGCGGATCCCGCCGTACGGGAGCGGGCCTGGCAGACCCGGGCCAGCTCGCCGACGTGGGGGGCTGAGCCGAACGCCGGGCATCGAGCACTGGTCGAGCTTGAGCGCTCCGGGCGGCTGCACATGCTGATCACCCAGAACATCGACGGGCTCCACCAAGCGGCCGGCTCCGAGACGGCCAAGGTCATCGAGGTGCACGGCACCATGCGCGAGTACGCCTGCCTCGACTGCGAGCGCCGAGGGCCGATGGAGGACGCGCTGGGGCGGGTGCGGCGCGGCGAGCCCGACCCGCCCTGCCAGGCTTGCGGCGGCATCTTGAAGTCGGCCACCATCAGCTTCGGCCAGAGCCTGGTGGCCGCTGACCTCCAGCGCGCCGATGCCGCTGCTCGGGCCTGCGACCTCCTCCTGGCCGTCGGCTCCACCCTCGCCGTCTTCCCGATCGCGGACGTGGTGCCGGTGGCAGTGGCCCATGGCGCCAGCGTGGTGATCCTCAACGGCTCGCCCACCGCCATGGACGACCTCGCCGACGTCGTCCTCACCGGGTCCATCAGCGACCTGCTGCCGGCGCTGGTGGCGGGAATCCCACCGCTGGCCTGATTGTTGACCCCGCCGGTAGGGTTTTCCTGCTGATCGACGCGAGACGAGGACGATTGCGATGCCCAGCTTCCGTGAGCTCCTGGCGGCCACCAAGGCCGAGGTCCGAGAGATCGACACCGCCGAGGCCGACGCCGCCCGGCAGGTGCCCGGCACGGTGATCCTCGACGTCCGCGAGCCCGAGGAGCACGAGCAAGGCGCCATCCCCGGTGCGCTCCACATCGCCCGGGGCACCCTGGAGAGCTCGATCGAGAGCCGCATTGCCGACAAGGCCACCCCCATCGTCATCCACTGCGCCTCCGGCATCCGTTCCGCCTTTGCGGCCAAGACCCTCGGCGAGCTCGGCTACACGGACGTCGTCACCATGGCCGGGGGGTTCAACAAGTGGAAGGACGAGAGCCGCGACTGGGCCGCCCCTCGCAGCCTCACCCCTGAACAGCGCAACCGCTACCAGCGCCACGTGCTGCTGCCCGAGGTCGACATCGCCGGCCAGCAGAAGCTGCTCGACTCCCGCGTCCTCCTGCTCGGCGCCGGTGGGCTCGGCTCCCCGGCCGCCCTCTACCTGGCTGCCGCCGGCGTTGGCACCATCGGCATCATCGACATGGACGTGGTGGACGCCTCCAACCTGCAGCGTCAGATCCTCCACAACATGGAGCGGATCGGCGACCGGAAGGTCGACTCGGCCAAGAAGACGCTGACCCTGCTCAACCCCGACGTCGACGTGGTGTCCTACGACGTGCGCCTCGGCGCCGACAACGTGATGGACATCCTCCCGGGCTGGGACGTCATCGTCGACGGCACCGACAACTTCCCCACCCGCTTTCTGGTCAACGACGCCTCGGTGAAGCTCGGCATCCCGGTGGTGCACGGCTCCATCTTCCGCTTCGAGGGGATGGTCACCGTGTTCGACCCGCTCCACGGCCCGACCTACCGGGACATGGTGCCCGAGCCTCCGCCCGCCGAGCTGGCGCCCAGCTGCGCCGAGGCCGGTGTGCTCGGCGTCCTGCCCGGGATCATCGGCTCCATCCAGGCCATCGAGACCATCAAGCTGCTGCTGGGCCTCGGAGACCCGCTGGTGGGTCGGCTGCTGGCGTATGACAGCCTCGAGCAGTCCTTCCGGGAGTTCAAGATCCGCCCCGACCCCACCAACGAGATCACCTACGAGAACAGGGATCGCATCGTGGTGGCCGAGCTCGACGACCTCTGCATGCCCCACCCCCTCCAGGCCCCGTCCGAGGGCTGAGGGCGGGAGGGTTAGTCGTAGCCGAGGAACGCCTGCAGCAGCTGGTGGGCGGCGGCGGCGGCGCCGGTGTCTCCGTTGGCCACGGCGGCTTCGAGCTCGGGGACCCGGTCCTTGACCTGAGGGTGGGCACGGAGCCGGTCGAGGAGGGTGTCGGTGACCTCGCTCCACATCCAGGCCACGTCCTGGGTGGCGCGAAGCGCATCCAGGCCATCGGCCCGCAAGCGGTCGTGGGCGATGGCGATGGCGTCAGCGAGCTCGACGATCCCGCGGCCGCTCAGCGCCGAGCACGTGAACACTCCGACCTCCCAGCCTGGGCGCTTGGGGCGGAGGAGGTGGACGGCGTGGCGCAGGTCGCCGGCCGCCCGCCCAGCGGCATCAGCGAGGTCCCCGTCGGCCTTGTTGACCACGATCAGGTCGGCCAGCTCCATGATCCCCCGCTTGATGCCTTGCAGCTCGTCGCCCCCGGCGGGGGAGGCCACCAGCACGAACAGGTCGACGAGGTCGGCTACCGCCACCTCGGACTGACCCACCCCCACCGTCTCCACGATGACGAGGTCGAAGCCGGCCGCCTCGCACAGGACGATGGCCTCCCGGGTGCGACGAGCCACGCCGCCCAGGGTGCCGGCGGCCGGCGTGGGCCGGATGAAGGCGTCGGGGTGGCGGGCCAGGTCGGCCATGCGGGTCTTGTCGCCGAGGATGGACCCACCCGAGACGGAGCTGGACGGGTCGACGGCCAGGACGGCGACTCGGTGCCCCTCGGCGA
>JBDSUN010000246.1:0-9111 GCA_039927735.1 Acidimicrobiales bacterium
CAGATGGTGCACCGATACATGATCTTGACCTTGCGGAGCTCACCGGCCGGCGGCGGCTCTGGCACGGGCTGGGCCAGCCCGCCCAGCATCACGAACCCGATCTTGAACAGCACCCAAACCGCAAGAGCCGCAATGAGCAGAGCCACCAACGACGCATCCGTGATCAGCGAAGCCACGAGGACAAACGCCAACAGCAACAAGGCCGAGGTACGCGAGAGAGAGGGCCGCTTCACCAAGCGCAGGCTAACGGCGGTGACGTCGGGGCTACGGCGGGGGCGTGGGGGCAGAGGGGCTTGCCCCGGAGCCCCCACCGGCTGAGGTGCGGCTTGCCGTGCCGAAGCGACAGGCAGTCAGCGCGGCGAAGCCGCAGAGCAGTGGCTCGATCCCGACGCAGTCCAGTCGGGATCGACTACCCAAGCCTCTCGATGATGGTGGCGTTGGCGAGGCCGCCGCCTTCGCACATGGTCTGCAGGCCGTAGCGGCCACCGGTGCGCTCGAGCTCGTTGAGCAGGGTGGCCATCAGCTTGGCGCCCGAACCACCGAGCGGGTGACCGAGGGCGATGGCGCCGCCGTTGACGTTCGTCTTGCCCAGATCGGCCTTGAGCTCCTTCTCCCACGCCAGCACGACGGAGGCGAAGGCCTCGTTGACCTCGAACAGATCGATGTCGTCGACGCTGAGGCCGGCCTTGGCCAGCGCCTTCTCCGTGGACGGGATCGGGCCGGTGAGCATCGTCACCGGGTCGACGCCGGCCAGGGCGAAGGTGTGGAAGCGGGCTCGCGACGTGAGGCCGAGCTCCTTGGCCTTCTCCTCGCTCATGATGAGCATGGCGGCGGCGCCGTCGCAGATCTGCGACGAGTTGCCGGCGGTGACCTTGCCGTCGGGCTTGAAGGCGGGCTTCAGGTTGGCCAGCGTCTCCGGCGTGGTGCCCGGCCGGATGCCCTCGTCCTGCGTCACCAGGGTGGCGTCCTCGACGATGTTGCCGGTCTCCTTGTCGAGGCGCTTCTCGCTGACCCCGACGATCTCGTTGTCGAAGCGGCCCTCGGCGGTGGCCTGCTCGGCCCGTCGCTGGCTCTCGGCGCCGAACACGTCGAGCTCCTCGCGGGAGATGTTCCACTTGTCGGCGATCATCTCGGCCGAGATGCCCTGGGGCACGAGGCCGGGGTCGGTGTAGCGGGCCAGCACCTTGTGGCCGAAGGGGATGGAGCCTGGCGTCATCGACGCCCCCATCGGGGTGGTGGTCATGACCTCCACGCCCGCGGCGATGGCGATGTCGTACGCGCCGGCGATGACGCCCTGGGCGGCGAAGTGAGCCGCCTGCTGCGAGGAGCCGCACTGGCGGTCGACGGAGGTGGCGGGCACCGACTCGGGGAAGCCGGCCGCCAGCACCGCATTGCGACCGATGTTGAGGCCCTGGTTGCCCACCTGCATGACGCAGCCCATGATCACGTCGTCGATGAGGGCCGGATCGAGCTGGTTGCGCTCGACGAGCTGCTTCAGCACCTCACCGGCCAGGTCGGCCGGGTGCCAGCCCGACAGCTTTCCGTTGCGCCGGCCGCCAGCGGTGCGGACGGCGTCGACGATGACAGCGGTGGCCATGGTGGTGCTCCTCGAGGTTCTCTTGACCGGACGGTCAAGTGTGGCCGGGTCGACCCCCCGGTCGCAACCCGGATCGGAGCGGTGCGGATCACCCTGCCAGACTCCGCGTAGGTTGTGACGGACGACACGTCACGGACGACAGGGGGCACGGTGCCGGAGATCACGAAGGCAGAGCTGGACGAAGCGGTGACGGGACAGACCATCACCGGTCGCTTCCTGGACACGGTGCGAGCGCATCCGGACCAGGTGGCCCTGCGCACCAAGCAGGCCGACGAGAGCTACACCGAGTGGACCTACGCCGCCTACGCCGAGCGGGTGGCCAGCGCCGCCGCCCACCTGCGCTCCCTCGGGGTCGGGCCCGGCGACCGAGTCGTCCTCATGATGCGGAACATCCCAGAGTTCCACTTCATCGACCTCGGGGTGGCCGCCCTGGGCGCCACCTCGATCTCGATCTACAACTCGTCGTCGCCCGAGCAGGTCGCCTACCTGGTCGGCCACTGCCAGGCCGAGGTGGCCGTGGTGGAGGACGACTCCTTCGAGGACCGATTCACCAAGGTGCGCGACCAGCTCCCGGCGCTGCGGACGATCGTCAACCTGTCTCGAGACGGCGCCCGGGCCGAGATGCTGGAGGGCGCCGGCCTCGACCTCGACGCCGAGGTGGCCAACAGCACCCCCGAGACGCTCGCCACCGTGATCTACACCTCCGGCACGACCGGCCCTCCGAAGGGCGTGATGCTCACCCACTACAACGTGGTGTGGACCAGCGAGGGCTACCTCCGCCTCCTCGACGTGGAGCCCGTCGGGTTCCGGGCCATCTCCTACCTGCCCATGGCCCACATCGCCGAGCGCATGAGCACCCACTACCTGGCCGTGATGGGCGGCTACGAGGTCACCACCTGCCCTGACCCGGGCCAGATGGCCGGCTACGCGCGCGACGTCCACCCGCAGATCATGTTCGGCGTCCCGCGCGTGTGGGAGAAGCTCTACGCCGGCGTGCAGGCCGCCCTCGGGGCCGATCCGGCGAAGAAGGCCAAGTTCGACGAGGCGGTGGCGGCAGCCATCCCGATCGTCGAGCGGCGCACCATGGGCGAGGCCTCCGCCGAGGACGACGCCACCTACGCGTTCCTCGACGAGGCCGCCTTTGCAGGGGTGCGGGGCCTCGTGGGGCTCGACCAGCTCGAGTACGCCATCTCGGGCGCCGCCCCGATCCCGGCCGAGCTCATCAGCTGGTACCGGGCCATCGGGGTGCCGCTCTCGGAGATCTACGGCATGTCCGAGAGCACCGGCCCCATGACCTGGGAGCCCCTGCGGGTGAAGGCGGGGACGGTGGGTGTGGCCTTCCCCGGCACCGACTGCTTCCTGGCCGACGACGGGGAGGTGTGCATCCGAGGCGGCAACGTCTTCTCGGGCTACCTCGACGATCCGGAGAAGACGGCTGAGGCCCTCGATGCCGACGGCACCCTCCACTCCGGCGACATCGGCGAGTTCGACGACGAGGGCTACCTGCGGATCATCGACCGCAAGAAGGAGCTCATCATCACCGCCGGCGGCAAGAACATCAGCCCCGCCAACCTCGAGGCCGAGCTCAAGATGATCCCGTTGGTCGGTCAGGCCTGCGCCATCGGCGACGGGCGGCCGTTCGTGTCGGCCCTGCTCGTGCTCGACTGCGATGTCGCCCCGGTGTGGGCCAAGGACCACGGCATCGAGGCCACCACGCTGGCCGAGCTGGCCGTGCACCCCGACGTCATCGCGGAGATCGACAAGGGCCTCGAGGTCGCCATGGCCGGCTTCAACAACGCCGAGCGGGTCAAGAAGGTGAAGGTCCTGTCCGACGAGTGGCTGCCCGACTCCGAGGAGCTCACCCCCACCTCGAAGCTGAAGCGCCGTGGCGTCCACGCCAAGTACGCCGAGGAGATCGAGGCCCTCTACGCCCGCTGAGCGTCCCTGATCAGAGGCTCTTGATCCAGCGGTCGGCGTGGTCGGCTCGGCGCCGGAGCTGGTCGAGGGTGGCCTCGGTGATGCGCTGCAGGCCGGCCAGCCGGTTGAGGCGCCCGTTCACCTCCCGGTGGGTCAGGCCGGTGAAGCGGACCAGGTGCATGGCCAGGTCGGCGTTGACGTTGCGCAGCTCCTGCTTCACCTCGGGCAGCGATCGACCGTCGAGGTCCTCCGCCAGCGGGCGGGACCAGCGCCCGGCCCCGGGGGGAGGCGGCGAGGGGAGGTCGATCGGCACGCTGCCGTCCTCCCCGTCGTCATCGACCTCGTCCTCCGGCTCGTCGAACACCGACGGGCCGGAGGCCTCCCCGGTCACCTGAGACGACAGCACGGAGAACAGGGAGAGCTGCTCGTCGTCATCGACGATCTCGTCGAGGGCGGCGGGATCGTCGTCGTCCACCGGGCCCTGGCCGTCCTCCCAGGTGCGGCGCAGGCTGTGCCGGCGGTGCTCGGCGATGGTGGCGGCCCAGGTGCGCAGCCGGGGATCGTCGGGGATGAACAGCCAGGCCCGCTCGGCCGCCTTCGTGCCTCCGGTGTGGCGGACGAACCGGCCGACGGCCTGCCGGAAGAACAGCTCGGTCGTCGTCGTGGTGGCGAACACCCCGAGGCGCAGGCGGGGGATGTCGACGCCCTCCGAGACCATCCGCACCGCGATCAGCCACGGGTCGCTGCCCTCCGCGAAGCGGGCGATGCGACTCGAGGCGGCTGGGTCGTCGGAGGTGGCGACCACCGCCCGCACCCGGTGGCGCTGGTGCAGCCGTTGCGCGATCCCGCGGGCGTGCTCCTGGTCGGTGGCGATCACCAGGCCGGCGGCGCGGGGGTGGGTGGTGCGCAGGTCCATCAGCCGCTCGTGGGCCTGGGTCAACACCGAGGGGAGCCACTCGCCGTCGAGGCTGAGGGCGGTGCGCAGGCGCTGGGCCGAACCTTGACGGTCGAGGGCATCCTCGAAGCTGGCCGCCGTGGTGGTGCCGTCGGGCGCGGTCCACTCCATGAACCCGTTGATGCGGGGGAACCACACTGGTCGCACGACGCGACGGTCGATGAGCGCCTGCTCGTACCCGTACTCGAAGTCGGGCGTGGCGATGTCGTTGGTGTACGTGACGAACGGGATGGCATGGGTGTCGCTGCGGAACGGCGTGCCCGAGATGGCCAGACGGCTCGGCGCCGGGTCGAAGGCGGCTCGCACGGCGGCGCCCCAGGCCCGCTCGTCACCGGCGTGGTGGAGCTCGTCGAGCACGACGATGGTGTCGGCGGCGTGCTGGCGCAGGACGCCCGGGTTGGCGGCCACCTGCTGGTAGGTGACCACGACGCCGTGCATGTCAGCGGGGAGGCGGCCGTCGCTGGCGGTCCACTTGGGCTCGAGGTGGAGGCCGAAGCGGGCGGCGGCCAGCGACCACTGCAGCTTGAGGTGGCTGGTGGGAGCCACCACCACCACTCGGCGTTCCGGGTGCTCGGCGATGGCCTGGATGACCGCCGCAAGCGCGAAGGTCGTCTTGCCCGCCCCCGGGGTGGCTACGGCCAGGAAGTCCCGCCCGGGGTGCTCGGCGAGGAGGTCCAGGGCCTCCTTCTGCCACCGACGAAGACGAACCGAGCGCACCATGGGACCGACCATGCTGGCAGGTCCCGGGGCGACTGCGATCAGTCGGGGTGGGGGACCCCGAGGCCGGCGGCGAGGTCGTCGAGGGCCTGCCGGGCGAGGGGGAGGTCGACGCCCAGGGCGGCGGCCAGCTCCAGAGCGAAGGTGAGGTCCTTCTCGCCGAGGTCCCTCGTGTGGGACAGGACGTCGTACCAGTCGTCCCCTGGCTGGAGCGGTGCCGTGGTGTCGCGCAGCATGATCGCCCCGGGACCACCGGTCACCGAGTCGCTGTGGCGCACCACCCGGGCCAGCTTGCGGAGGTCCAGGCCCGACGCCTCGGCCAGGCGCTGAGCCTCGGCGGCACCGGTGTAGGCGATGAAGTGCATCAGGTTGCGGGCCAGCTTCGTGCGGGTGCCGGAGCCGGCCGGGCCCATGTGCACGATCACCGAGGCCCATGACTGGAAGACCTCCTTGGCCCGGTCGTGGGCAGTCCGCTCCCCGCCCACCATGGCCGCGAGGGTGCCGTCGTGGGCGCCGACGAACCCGCCGCTCACCGGTACGTCGAGCAGAGCGACGCCCTGGCGGGACGCCGTCGCCGCCAGCGCCTCGGCCGTCTCGGCCCGGATGGTGGAGTGGACGGCGATGATCGTCCCTGCCGCCGCTGACGTCAGGAGGTCTGCCACCACCGTGCGCACCTGGTCGTCGTCCAGCACCATCACCGAGATCAGGTCGCAGGTGGCCCCGAGGGCCGTCACGCCCTCGGCCTGTGCTGCACCTTGCTCCACGAGCGGGGTCATGGCCTCAGCCCGCACGTCGAACACGTGCAGCCCGCCCGACCACCCGACCAGCCGACCGGCCATCGGCGCCCCGATCTGTCCCAGCCCGATGAACCCCACCGCCCCCACGTCCGTCATGAGCGAACGATCTGGCCGCCGTCGACGTTGAAGATCTGACCCGTGACCCAGGCAGCTTCGTCGGAGAGCAGGAACAGGCACATGCCGACGAGGTCCTGCGGGGTGCCCCGTCGCTTGAGGCTGAGCCCCTTGACGATCTCGTCGAGCAGCTCGGTGGGCACCGTGCTGCGGGTGGCCTCGGTGTCGATGGGGCCAGGGGCGATGGCGTTGACCCGGATGTTCTGCCCGCCGAGCTCGGCTGCCAGCTGCTGGGTGAGGCCGTTGATGCCCACCTTGGCCAGGCCGTAGAAGCCGGCGTAGAGCCAGGCCGCCGTGGACGACTGGTTGACGATGGCTCCGCCGCCGCCCTTTCGCATGGCCCGATAGCAGGCCCGGGTGACCACGAGGGCGCCGTCCATGTTCACGGCCATGAAGCGGCGGTAGTAGTCCCAGTCGACGGTGAGGAGGGTGTCGAGCTGCATGCCGCCGTAGATGGCGGCGTTGTTGACCAGCAGATCGATCCCACCGAAGTGCTCGACGACCGCCGCGCTCAGCCCCGCCGCAGAGTCGGGGTCGCTGACATCGGTGCGCACGAACAGGGCGACCTCCCCGAGGTCCTCGGCCACCGCCTCGCCCCGCTCGGCATCCACGTCGGCGATGACGACCTTGGCCCCCTCGGCGGCCAGCCCCCGCGCGTAGGCCTCGCCGATGCCGCCGGCCGCGCCGGTGACGATGGCGACCTTGTCCTCGAACCTGTTGCTCACGCTGCTCCTCTACGCCGGGGTGGCGATGGTCTTGGTCTCGAGGTACTCCTCGAAGCCCTGGATGCCGGACTCGCGGCCGATGCCACTCTGCTTGTAGCCGCCGAAGGGCACGTCGCCGCCGTACCAGACGCCCCCGTTGACGCTCATGGTGCCAGTGCGGACCCGCTCCGCGACGGCCCAGGCCCGTTCGGGATCGGCGCTGTGCACTGCGCCCGAGAGGCCGTAGGGCGAGTCGTTGGCGATGCGGACGGCGTCGTCGTCGTCGTCGAACGGGATGGCTACGAGCACGGGTCCGAAGATCTCCTCGCGGGCGGCGCGGGCGGTGTTGTCCAGCCCGGTGATCAGCGTCGGCTCGATCCAAAAGCCCCGGCCCTTGTCCGCCGGGCGCCCGCCGCCGGTGACGAAGGAGCCCCCCTCTTCGGTTGCGAGCTGGAGGTAGCCCTCGACGCGATCGCGCTGCCGGGCCGAGATGATCGGCCCGCAGACGGTACCGCTGTCCTGCGGGTCGCCGGCGGCCAGCGCGGCCATGGTGGTGGCGGTGGCCTCGACGGCCTCGTCGTACATCGAACGAGGCACGAGCAGGCGGGTGGTGATGGCGCAGCCCTGGCCGGCGTGGGTGCAGGCGGTGAAGGCGGCCATGCCGCAAGCGGCGGCGAGGTCGGCGTCGTCGAGGACGATGAAGGCGCTCTTGCCGCCCAGCTCGAGGAACACCCTCTTGAGCGTCTCGGCGGCGCTGGCCATCACCTTGCGGCCGGTGGCGGTGGAGCCGGTGAAGCTGACCAGGTCGACCCGGGGGTCGATGCTGAGGGTGGCGCCGAGCTGATGGTCGCTGGAGGTCACGACGTTGAGCACGCCGGGCGGCAGGTCGGTCTCCTCCGCCGCGACGCTCGCCACGTAGGAAGCGCACCAGGGGGTGTCGGGCGGGGGCTTGAGCACCACGGTGCAACCTGAGGCCAGCGCCGGGCCGAGCTTGGCCAGGTTGATCTGGTGCGGGAAGTTCCACGGGGTGATGGCGCCGACGACGCCCACCGCCTCCCGGAGCGCCCAGCGGTGGCTGGGCACGCCCATCGGCTTGGCGGTGCCGAGGTCGGTCTTCCAGGAGTAGGACTCGGCGAGGTCGGCCACCCAGCCGAGGTCCTCGACAGGCGAGTCGAGCTGGGCGCCGGTGGTGAGGAAGCGGGGCGCGCCCACCTCGGCGATGGTGAGCTCCCGCAGCTCGTCGGCATGGGACTGCAGGGCGTCGCGCAGCTGGCGCAGGCAGCGGGCGCGCAAGGCGTGGTCGCGCGCCCAGTCCGTCTCGTCGAAGGCGCGGCGGGCCGCGCCGATAGCGGCATCGAGGTCGGCGGCGGTGCCATCGGCCGCCACGCCGAGCACCTCCTCGGTGGCCGGGTTCAGCGTCTCGAAGGTGCCGCCGTCGGAGGCCGGGACCAGGGTCCCGTCGATGAGGAGGACGGCGAGGTCGGGCCGGGTCACGCCTCCACCGGTGGGACCGGCCAGATGGCAGCCGGGGCCTGGCCGACCCGGTAGTGGCCGGGGAGGCCGCCACCGAGGGAGCGGTGCATGCGGGCGGTCATCCCGTCGGACAGGGTGCCGTCGCCCATCATCTCGAGGAAGCAGGCCGCCGCGTTGCCGTAGTCGAACCAGTCCCGCTGGAAGCGCCACTGGAAGTCGCCGCCGTAGCCGAACCACGAGCCACCGATGCCAGCCACCTCGTAGTGCGAGCCGTCGGCCCGGGTGGCGAGGGCGATCTGCTTCCAGAAGCCGACGATCTGGCCCTTCTGCTCGTCGATGAGGATCTCCTGGTACGGATAGACCCAGCCGTCGAGGCCACCCATCTCGAGGCCGACGGCGATGTCCCGTATCTCGTCCCGGCCCACGGCCATGAACTCGTTCTCCGGGCCGTAGTTCCACCCGTAGGTGGCGTCCTCGGCGAACAGGCGCGCCAGGCCCGTCCAGTCGCCCGCCTCCTCGGCGTCTCGGTTGGCCTGGAGCCAGCGCTCGACCATCTCCTCCAGCTCGGAACGGGGGAATGCGGGCATCAGGTCTCGTCCTCCACGATCGTCAGGGCATGGGTAGGGCAGTACTTCACGGCCGCCTCGATCGCCTTGCGCTCGGTTTCCGCCGGCCGCTCCTGCAGCACGGTGAGGACCGCATCCTTGGACACGCTGAACACCGAGGGCGCCTCGCTCTCACACACGCCATGCCCCTGGCAGAGGTCGCGGTCCACCACGATCCGCCAGCTCACCGGACACCTCCCAGGATCTGTGCACGCATCTGCGCACATGGTGC
>JBDSUN010000247.1:0-13090 GCA_039927735.1 Acidimicrobiales bacterium
GGGCTTGGTCACGTAGTCGTCGGCCCCGGCATCCAACGCGGCGACCTTGTCGCTCTCGCTGTCCCGGACGGACAGCACGATGATCGGCACGGTCGTCCAGCCCCGCAAACCGGCGACCACCTCCACGCCATCGAGGTCGGGCAGGCCGAGGTCGACGATGACGAGGTCGGGGTGGTGGTCGGCCGCGGCGCGCAAGCCCTCCTCGCCCGTGCGCGCAAGGTTGACATCGAACTCCCGAGCGCGCAGGTTGGTGGACAGGGCTCGGAGGATCTGCGGCTCGTCGTCGATCACGAGGACGCGGGTCACGGCTCGTCTGCCTCGGGCAGCCCCACGACCATGGTGACGCCACCCCCGGGGGTGTCCTCCACAGTCAGCTCGCCGCCCATCGCCTCCACGAACCCCTTGGCCACCGCCAGCCCGAGGCCCACGCCACTGCCGCTGTCGCCGAGGCGCTGGAACGGCTCGAAGATCCGGCTCCGCTCGGCGACCGGGATGCCGGGACCCCGATCCACGATGCGGAGGTCGACCCGTCGGGCGATGGCGCCGGCCTCGAGGCGCACCCGGCGGCCCGGACCCGACGCGGTGATGGCGTTGGCGGTGAGGTTGGCGACCGCCCGCTCCAGCAAGGCCGGGTCGGCCTGGACCCGCGGCAGCGTCTCGTCGAAGGCGATGTCCACGCTGTCGGTCGGGCCGCTGAGGCTGGCCAGGGCCGCGGCCACCACCTCTTCGTAGCCGACCGGCCGGGCCTGGAAGCGCAGCGCCCCGCTCTCGAGGCGGCCCATGTCGAGCAGGTTCCCCACGAGGTCGTCGAGGCGGTCGCTCTCCTCGTCGATGGTGCCGAGGAACTCCAGGGTGGCTTGCTCGGTCCAGTCGATGTCGCGCTGCAAGAGGCTGGTGACCGACGCCTTGATGGACGCCAGTGGAGTCCGCAGATCGTGCGACACGGCCCGAAGGAGCGACACCCGCAGCTCGTCGGCGCGGGCCAGGAGCAGCGCCTCGGCGGCCCGCTCCTCGGTGGCCAGCCGCTGGCGCGATGACGCCTCCTGCAGGGCCTCGACCTCGGCCCGCGAACGCACGGTCTCCTCGGCGCGCGCGCTCGCCTGCAGCACCAGCAGGCTGACGAGGACCCCCACCACGACGAACACGACGAGGGCCAGGGCGCTCTCCCCCTCGTCCACGGTGAACCGGTAGAGGGGCGGCGTGAAGAACCAGTTGACGGTCAGCGAGCCGATCAAGGCAGCGGCCATGGCTGGGCCGACCCCACCCACGGCGGCAGCGACCACCACCACCAGGAGGAAGATGAGGAGGTGGCCCGGAAGGCTGAACGTGTCCCGAAGGTTGGCCAGCATCAGCGTGAGCAGCGGAAGCCCCAGGACCACCACCAGCCAGCCGGCCTGCTGGCGACGAGTCGAGACGGCCGGGAGCAGCCGGCGTCGACGATGGCTCGCCGGCGCCAGGTCTGCCGATGCGTCGACGCTGATCACGTGGACATCGATCCCGCGAGCGCGGCGGAGCACGTCGTTGATCACCGAGCCGTGGAGGAGCTCGGCCGTGCGCGACCGGGCGCTGGCGCCGAGCACCAGCTGGGTGGCGTTCTCGACTCGGGCGACATCCGTGAGGGCGGTGGCGACGTCCGCCCCGACGACCTCGTGATAGGTGCCGCCGAGGCCCTCGAGCAGCCGCCGGTGGTCCTGCAGCCGCTCGGTGGGACCGCCGACCAGCCCTTCACTGGGCCGCACGTGGACGCCCACTAGATCGCCGCGGGCGCGGGTGGCCATCCGGGAGGCTCGGCGGATCAGCTGCTCACCGCTCGCCGCACCGGTCACGGCGACCACGACCCGCTCGCGCGTCTCCCAGGTGTCGAGGATGCCGTGGGCGACCTTGTAGTAGTGCAGCGCGTCGTCGACCTGGTCGGCCACCCACATGAGGGCCAGCTCGCGCAGCGCCCCGAGGTTGCAGAGGCGGAAGTAGTTGCCGAGGGCCGCGTCCACCTTCTCCGCGGCGTAGATGTTCCCGTGGGCCATGCGCCGCCGCAGGGCCTCAGGGGCCATGTCGACCAGCTCGACCTGGTCCGCACGGCGAGCCACCTCGTCGGGGATCGTCTCGCGCTGCTTGATCCCGGTGATGCGCTCGACCACGTCGTTGAGCGATTCGAGGTGCTGGATGTTGAGCGTGCTGATGACGTCGATGCCGGCGTCGCGGAGCTGCTCGACGTCCTGCCATCGCTTCTCGTGCGTGGAACCCGGCGCGTTGGTGTGGGCTAGCTCGTCCACGAGGGCGACCGCCGGCCGCCGGGCGATGACGGCGTCGACGTCCATCTCCTCGAGGGCGGCGCCCCCGAACACCACACCCCGACGGGGCAGGACCTCGAGCCCCTCCATCTGGGCACCCGTGTTGGGTCGGCTGTGGGTCTCCACATAGGCCACCACCACATCGGTGCCGCGCCCGAACCGGCGGCGGCCCTCGTTGAGCATGGCGAAGGTCTTGCCCACTCCCGGCGCCGCCCCGAGGTAAATGCGCAGCGAACCCCGTGCCATGCCGTGGAGCGTACGGGCGCTCAGGCGCTCAGCTCGTCGAGGGCCAGGTTGGGCCCCGAGGACGCCGACGTCGATCCAAGGCCGGGTGGGGAGGGCCTTGACGTGTTCTTGTCGTGGGGAGCGGCCGTCTTGACGCTGTCGACGCGCCGGGGCCGCTCTCCCGGTCGTACAACGGTCTCATGATGTCGTTCCAACCCGGTCGCTGGATCACCGCGGGAGCGGTCGTCGTGCCCCTGGTGGGCGCCGTGGCGCTCATCCCGCTGCGCGGAACCCTCGTGAGCACCAACGTGGCGCTGCTGCTCGTCATCGCAGTGGTCGCGATCGCGGCGACCGGGCGTCGGCCGGCAACGGTCCTCGGGGCGTTCTCCGCCGCCGCCGGCTTCAACCTGTTCCACACCGAGCCGTACCTCTCGCTTCGGATCGGCTCGTGGGACGACCTGGAGACGGCCGCCCTCCTTCTGCTCGTCGGGCTCATCGTGGGCGAGCTGGCCCTGCGCGGGCGGCGCGCGCAGGCCCTCTTCGTCCGTGAGCGCCGGGACCTCGCCAGCATCCAGGGCCTTGGTGCCCTCGTGGCCGACGGCGAGCCGCCCGACTACGTCCTGCTGGCGACCGCCTCCGAGCTCAGTCACCTCCTGGGCCTGGTCGACTGCCGATTCGAGACCGAGCCAGGGAGCGACCAGATCTTCCCGATCGTGCATCGGGACGGGAGCGTTCGCTGGGGTCCCACGGCATGGGACCCCGCCCGATGGGGGTTGCCGACCGACGGCGTCACCATCCCGGTCTGGTCCCACGGGCAGAGCCGTGGTCGCTTCGTCCTCACCGCTCCGATCGGCCTCCCCATCTCAGCCGACCAGCTGGCCAAGGCCGTCGCCCTCGTCGATCAGGCCGGCGCGTCCCTTGCCGCCTGAGCAGATCAACGAGGTCGCCGGGGCTCTTTACGCTTCCTTGACGGTGGGGGCACCGTTCTTGACGGGGCCCTGTCGCGATCATCGGCAGCCCGGTCGTAGAACGATCAGGTGAGAGCCAGATGACCAGCGTCACCGTGCCAACGTCCGCTGATCCTGAGCTCGAGGCCAGCGGCTACCTGGCCCCGGAGCCCGTGTCCATCGATCCAGGCGTGCCGCTCCCGCCCGACGGCATCGGCTACCGCATCAAGCGGAAGCTCCTCGGCCCGCCGCTCCACAGCGACGAGATGGAGCACCAGCGCCTCGGCAAGCCGACCGCCCTGGCCGTGTTCGCGTCGGACAACCTCTCCTCGAGCGCCTACGCCACCGAGGAGATCCTCCACGTCCTCATCCCGCTCGTCGGCCTGGCGGCGTTCTCGCTCGTGGTGCCGATCACGCTGGCCATGATCGTGGTGCTGGGATTCCTGATCCTGTCCTACCGGGAGACGATCAAGGAGTACCCGTCGGCCGGCGGCGCCTACCTCGTCACCCGGGACAACTTCGGGATCATCCCGGCCCAGGTGGCCGGGGCGTCGCTGCTGACCGACTACATCCTCACCGTCGCCGTGTCGGCGTCGGCGGGCACCGCCGCGCTGGTCTCGGCCTTCGGGGCTCTGGCCCCCTACCGGGTGCCGATCGCGTTGTTCTTCGTGGCCCTGATCGCCTACGGGAACCTGCGCGGCGTGAAGGAGAGCGGCAAGGTCTTCGCCATCCCGACGTACTTCTTCATCGTCAACATGGCGGCGCTGCTGGGCATCGGGCTCTACAAGTACCTGGCGGGTGATCTGGCCGTAGTGGGTCAGGCCGTCGAGGGCAACATCCCCTTCGGCTCGTCCTCCGACGCCCTGTTCTACGGGGCCGGCCTCTTCGGCGTGCTCCACGCCTTCGCCTCAGGAGGCGCCGCCGTCACCGGGGTGGAGGCCATCTCCAACGGCGTCCCCGCCTTCCAGAAGCCGGAGTGGAAGAACGCCCGCCAGACCCTCGTGATCATGGGCACCGGCCTCGGCATCATGTTCCTCGGGCTCTCGGCGCTGGCGGCGGCCATCAAGGTGGCCCCGTTCGAGGAGGGCACCCCCACCGTCATCGCCCAGGTCGGCGAAGCCGTGTTCGGGGACAGCGGCATCGGCACAGTCCTCTTCTACTCCCTGCAGGCCGGCACCATGCTCATCCTGGTGATGGCGGCCAACACGGGCTTCGCCGACTTCCCGCGGCTGGCCAGCTTCCAGGCCGGCGACAGCTTCCTGCCCCGCCAGATGACAAAGCGCGGCCACCGCCTAGTGTACTCCAACGGCGTCATCGTTCTGGCCGGAGCGGCGGGGCTGCTCATCGTCGCCACCGGAGCAGTGGTCACCCAGCTGATCCCGCTCTACGCCATCGGCGTCTTCACCGGGTTCACCCTCTCGCAGTCGGGGATGGTCAAGCACCACTTCACCCACCGGCACCCGGGGTGGAAGAAGAGCGTGGTGATCCAGGGCATCGGCGCCGTGCTGTCGTTCCTTGTGCTGATCATCGTCTCGATCACGAAGTTCGGCGACGGCGCTTGGGTGATCCTCATCGTGCTGCCGGTGATGGTGATGCTCCTCCTGCGCCTCAACCGGCAGTATCGAACGGAGGCCGAGGACCTCCAGCACGAGGTGCCCGCGGCGGCGACCGCGCCCATCATGCGGCGCCACGTGGTGCTCGTGTTCGTCGACCGCCTCGACGCCGCCGCCGCCCGCAGCATCCAGTACGCCCGCAGCCTCACCCCCGACGAGCTGCGCGCCGTCCACTTCGTCATCGACGATGCCGCCGCCCAAGAGCTGGCCGACCGCTGGGGTCGCCTCGGGCTGCAGCGGGTGCCGCTGGAGCTGGTCGCCTGCCCCGACCGCCGGCTCACGCGCGCCGCGGTCGAGTGCGTGGCCAGGGAGCTCGCCGACCGTCAGACCGAGGTGTCGGTCCTCTTGCCCGAGCGGAAGTACAAGGGCCTCTGGCACCGGGTGCTGCACGACCGCACGGGAGAGGCGATCCAGGAGCAGGTCTCGCGCCTCGCCCACGCCAACGTCACCACCATCCCGTTCCACTTCGGTTCGAGGGCCGAGGCCCAGGCATCGACGGTGATCCCAGGCGAAGCGCGCACGCCGGCCGCGATCCAGGGCCCAGAGCCGGAGGGTGGCGGCGATCTCACCTTCGACCGTCTGGCGTCCGCCGGCGGGGGCACCCCGATCATCGACGCCCACTGGCGCGAGCGGGTCACCGTGGCCGGGCGGGTGCGTTCGGTACGAGTCGCGCCGCTGCACGACTCCCCCACGCTGGAGCTCGTGCTCATCGACGACACGGGCGCCATCTCCGTGGTCTTCCTCGGCCGGCGGGCCCTCGCAGGCGTCGAGGTCGGCACACAGATGAGGGTGGAAGGCATGGTCGGGGTCCACAAGACCCGACTGGCGATCCTCAACCCCACCTATCAGCTCCTCGCGTAGGGCGGGCAGATCTGCCAAGGTGGGCCGATGCGCCTCGACGTCCGAGCGTGCTGGGCCCACATCGGCACGGCCGGTCACGGCACGCTTGGAACGGTCCACCCGGATCGGGGCGTGGACGCCGTCCCGGTTGTCTTCGTGGTGGTCGACGGCCAGGTGGTCGTCCCGATCGACACCGTCAAGCCCAAGGCCGGCCGCCGGCTGCAGCGGCTGGCCAACGTCGAGGCGGACGCACGGGTCGTGCTCCTCGTCGACCGGTACGACGAGGACTGGTCACGCCTCTGGTGGGTGCGCGTGCACGCCGAAGCCGTGGAGATCGACCCCAGCCCGGGCCACCTGGCCGCCCTGGCGTCGGCCTTCCCCGCCTATGCGGAGCCGAGCTCGGTCACCGGCGTCCTGCTCCTCACCCCCACCGAGGTCACCGGCTGGTCGGCGACCTGATCGTCCTCAGCGGGCGGTGACTCGCTGGGCGAACTCGAGGGTGGCGGACTCGACCTCGGCCTTGTCGTAGTCCAGGGTGGCGACATGAAAGCTCTTCTCGAGCCAGAGGCGCTCGACCGGGCCGCTGATGTGCTCGGCGAGGACGTCGGAGTCCTCCGGGTTGACGACGTGGTCCTGCTGGCTCGTGATGATCAGGGTCGGCACCTGGATCTCGGGCAGGCGCTCCCGCACCTGCTCGCCGGCCATGATCATGGTGAGCAGGGAGCGCAGCGGTGTCTCGTCGTAGGAGGCCTCGTTGGCGTCGGGGTCGGCGATGTCGTTGCCGATGGCGTCCATGACCTCCATGCCTCCGGCCAGCATCTCCTGGACGGCATCGCCCAGCTCGGCGGGGACGGCGACCGGCGCGTTGATCAGCACGATGCCGGCCAGCTCCGGGTGGCCCTGAGCCAGCGCGGCAGTGAGGGCCCCGCCCATCGACAGGCCCACCACCACGACCTTGCCGTCGGTGGTGCGGGACTGCAGGGCGGACAGGGCCCGCTCCGCTTCGGTGAGCCAGTCGTCCCAACCCGTCTCCACCATGTCGAACACCGCCGTGCCGTGCCCAGGCAGGCGCGGCAGCTCGACGGCGAAGCCGGCCGCCGCCAGCACCTCGGCCAGTGGCCGCATCGACACCGGGCTACCGGTGAACCCGTGCAGCACGAGCGCCCCATGCGGCCCACCCCCAGGCGAGGACCACGCCTCGCAACCAGCCACGATCGGGTGAACGTCATCAGCAGGCGTGCGCGTCATGCTGAGACGGTAGCGGCCAGGTCGCGTCGGGGTGGGGGTACGGCGGGGGCGTGGGGGCAGAGGCGCATGCGCCGGAGCCCCCTCTCGCGAAGGTGCGGCTTGCCGTGCCTGAGCCGCAGGCAGTTCAGCGCGGCGAAGCCGCAAAGCGGTGGCTCGATCCCGACGCAGTCCGGTCGGGATCGATCACGCATACGGATCGTCGGTGGCTTGCTCCTGCCACCATTCCTCGCCGGCTGGCGTCCAGTCGGGGTCGGGGTAGATGCAGTCGACCGGGCACGGGTCGAGGCACTTGTCGCAGCCCGAGCAGAGCTCCGGGATGATGATGACGTCCATCCCGTGGTTGAAGATCGCCCCGAACTGCGGCGGGCAGTGGCGGATGCAGGTGTCGCAGTTGATGCAGATGGACATGTCGATGAGCAGCGGCGGGTTCTTCCACTTCGGGTTCCGCTCGCGGTCCGCAACGCGCTCGGGCCGGGTGCTGGCTGCCATCGGGCTCGACGGTAGCAGCAGCCTCGACGCATTGACCCACGGGTCAAGGGTCGGGCACGCTTCCCCGGTGGAACCCGACCGGCGCCTCACGGCTCAAGGCCTCGAGCGCAAGCAGCAGCTGCTCGATCGAGCGGCGGAGCTGTTCGCCGAGCGTGGCTACGCCGAGACACGGGTGATCGACATCGTGCGGGCGGCCGGCGTCGCCAAAGGGCTCTTCTACTGGTACTTCGAGAACAAGGAGGCTCTCTTCGAGGAGCTGGCCGGCAGCATCCGGCTGAGCCTGCGGCGGGAGCAGGGGGCGGCCCTCGATGCCGGCGCACCGCCCTTGGTCAACCTGTACCGGGGCACCGACGCATCTGTGCACTTCATGGCCGAGCACGCCCACTTCTTCTCGCTGCTCGAGGTCGAGGGCCGAAACTTCACCCAAGCGCTGCGGCGCGGCACCCAGCAGCACATCAGCGACATGGTCGGGATCATCGAGGCGGGCCAGGCCGACGGCACCATCCGCGAGGAGGACCCCACCCTCCTGGCCCTGGGGGTGGTGGGCTCGGTGGGTCACTTCTCCCACTTCCACCGCACCGGCCGGCTCACCGTCACACTCGACGACCTCGGCCCGTTCGTCGCCCGCTACGTCGTGCACTCCGTGGCCGCCGACGAGCAGGCCATCGCCGACGCCCTCCGCGGCGCCGCGGCCGCCGCATCGGCCTGACCCAGGACTTCCTGCACGCGCAGTGCAATCGAGTTAGGGTACGCGTACCGAAGCACCCTTGACCTGGAGGTACGCCGCCGTGGCGCAGTACGCATTCCTGTCCGATGAGTGGCTCGAGGCCGCCAAGGCGATCCGTGAGGAGTACGCCGGCAAGAGCTCACCACCCGCCCATGCGGTGCGGATGAACCAGATCATCACCGAGGTCCCCTTCGGCGACGGCAGCATCGACGCCCACCTCGACACCTCCGGCGGCGAGATGCAGATGGACATGGGCCACCTCGAGAACCCCGACCTCACCGTCACGCTCGACTACGCCACCGCCAAGGCGATCCTCGTGGACGGCAACCCGCAGGCCGGGATGCAGGCCTTCATGGCCGGCAAGATCAAGGTCCAGGGCGACATGACCAAGATGATGGCCATGCAGTCCGGCACCCCGGACCCCACCCAGGCCGAGATCGCCGCCAAGATCCAGGAGATCACCTCCGACTGATCAGACCGGCACCGGTTCCGGATCTCGTACGAGGGCGCCCTCCCGGGCGCCCTCGTCGCGTCGCTGGCTCGACCGCACGAAGAAGGCGCACACCAGCCCGAGGGCGGCCACGGCGCCGCCCACCAGGTAGGCCTCGCCGTAGGCACCAACCTGGCCGGCGGCGGGCTCCCGCACCACCGAGACCGTCTGCATCACCTGGATGCCGATGACGACGCCGAGCTGCGTCATCATCTGCTGGAAGGCACCGGCCACCCCAATGTCGCGCTCCTCGACCGAGTTGACGATGCTGGCCGCCAGCGACGGCGACGAGCAGCCCAGGCCGATGCCGGACAGCGCCAGCGCGCCGACGATCACCAGGTCCGAGGACCCGGGCGCCACCGTCGACAGGGCGATCATCGAGGCGACCACGAAGCTCGACCCGACCACGGCAGAGGTCCGCTCCCCAATCCGGACCGCCACGTAGCCGGCCAGGGGCCCGGCGATGGCAAAGGCCAGGGGGCGGGCGATCATCAGGCCGCCGACCCGCGTCTCGGGGTAGTCGAACACCGACGAGAGGAAGATCGGTGTGATGACGAAGCCGCCCATGTAAGCGAAGTTGGTGAAGCACTGGGTGGCGATGGCGAAAGAGAAGTTCCGTTGGCGGACGTAGGCCAGCGGCAGCAGCGGGTGCTCCACCCGGCGCTCGATGGCCACGAAGGTGACGATGGCCAGCGGCGCCAGCACGAAGCCACCGATGATGAGCGGGCTCGACCAACCCCACAGGGGACCCCGGTTGATGGCGAACAGCAACGAGGTGGCGCCGACCGCAAGGACCACCGCGCCCTTCACGTCGAAGGCGACCCGCTCCCGCCGTTCGGTCTCCGGGAGCACGAGCATGGCCAGCAGGAGCCCGGCCAGGGTGAGCGGTACCTGGGCCACGAAGATCCAGCGCCACCCGAAGGTCTCCACGATCGGCCCGCCCGCCACCACGCCGATCACCGGGCCGCCGGCGCCCACCATGGACCAGTAGCCCATGGCCTGCACGCGCCGCTCGCGCGGGAAGAGCCGGTTGATGATGGCGATGGAGGCCGGCCCGACCGCTGCACCGGTAGCGGCTCCCAGGGTGCGGAAGGCGATCAGGGAACCCACGTTCCACGAGGCGGCGGTGAGCGCCGCGAACACGCAGACGCAAGCCATCGACATCCCGTAGACGCGGCGATGACCGTACAGGTCTCCCAGCTTCCCCATGGCCGGGCCGACCACGGCGAAGGCGAGCAGCGGTCCGGTGACGACCCAGGTGACCGTGCTGGTGTCGCTGCCCAGCTCGTCGGCGATCCGTGGGATGGAGACGGACAGGATCGTGATCGTGAACCCCACCGAGAAGAGGCCGAACAGGGCCACCGCAAGGACGATCCACGGATACCTCGGGCTCCCGGCGACCCGCTCGACCACCCGCTCGCGCAGCAGCAACGGCCAGGGGATCACACCCACCTCGTCGGCGCCCGGGGCGTCGATGGACAGCTCCTCGGGATGGCTGTCGTCGACCGGGCGCACCCACGCAGGCTATTGACCGGCCGGTCAGGTGCGACAACCGATGTCAGCGCGCACATGCCCGACCGGCTGGGGCGGCGGCCTCATCGCGGCGGCTGGGGAACGCCACGTCCAGCGCGCCGCCCCAGCGAGTCGGGCACATGTCCTGAGGCGATCGTACACCCGACGATCGCCGCCCCCACGGTGTCTAGCCGAGGATGCTCGGAAGCCGTTCGGCCAGGTCGGCGACGCTCCACCGGCCGTCGTGCTCGAGCTTGTCGCCCATGCGCCAGGGCTCCATCAGTCGCACCGTGCCGCCCTGCACGAAGAACGTCCGCCCGGTGATGCTGCAGTCGACGCCGGCCAGGTGGGCCACGAGTGGTGCCACGTTGGCTGGGTCCCAGATGTCGAAGCCCTCGGTGGGTGCAGCCACGACCTCCCCCAGTCCCGGGGTGGCCTCCGTGAGGCGGGTGCGGGCGGCCGGCGCGATGCAGTTGGAGCGCACGCCGTAGCGGGCCAGCTCCTGAGCGCAGATGATGCTGAACGACCCGATCCCGGCCTTGGCCGCGCCGTAGTTGGTCTGCCCGGGGTTGCCCAGCAGGCCCGAGGTGGACGAGGTGTGGATGATCGACGCGTTGACCTCCTGACCCGCCTTCACCTGCTCGCGCCAGTGGGCAGCGGCGAAGCGGGTGGGAACGAAGTGGCCCTTGAGGTGGACGTCCACCACCACGTCCCACTCCTCCTCTGACATCGACACCAGCATCCGGTCACGCAGGATGCCGGCGTTGTTCACCAGCACGTCGAGCCGTCCGAACCCCTCGACGGCCGCCGCGATCAGGTCTCGACCCCCGTCCCAGTCCGTGATGTCGTGGTTGGAGGCGATGGCTTCGCCACCCGTCGCTCGCACCTCGGCCGCGGTCTCCTCAGCCACCTCCCCGAGGTCGTTGATCACCACCTTGGCGCCTTCGGCCGCAAACAGCAGGGCGTGCTCGCGTCCCAGACCTCGGCCCGCTCCGGTGATGATCGCGACGCGACCCTCGAGTGACCCCACGCTGTCAACCTCCACACTGCGGCGAACACTGCCCGGTCGGGCGATGTCGCCGCACCCTACCTGCGACTACCGGCGCAGGAAGATGGCGACCGCCGTTCCGCGTCGCAGCATCGTGCCAGCGGGAGGATCGGTCTCGAAGGGCTGCCCGTTGGCGGGACCGAAGGCGTCGCCGACCGCGAAGCCAGCCGCCTCGAGGGCGGCAACCGCCTGTTCGAGGGTGCTGCCGGCCACGGTCGGCACGGCGACGAGGTCCGGCCCGATGGACACCACGATCTCCACGTCACTGCCGCGCGGTGCAGTGCCCGAGTCGGGGTTGAGGGCGATGACCTGGCCCGCCGGAACGTCATCGCTGAAGTCCTCGAGGCGCACCGCGGTGAGCTGCACCGCCTCCACCGCCGCGGCGGCCGCCTCGTAGGTCTGGCCCTCGAGCCCCGTCGGGACGTCCCTCGGTCGGGGCCCCTTCGAGACCGTCAGCGGGACCTCGCTGCCCTTGGGGAGCTCGGTCGGCACGCCCTCGCCCACCGCAATGACGATGCCGGCGCCGACGTCCTCGGACTCGACCTCGGTGAGGGCGACGGTGAACGACCCAGCGGCATCGAGGACCACTCGGGCGTCGTCGATCGTGCGGTTGACGAGGTCGGTGGGGACGGTGGCGAGCTCGTTGCCGATGGAGACGTACAGCACGAGCGGTCCGCCTTCGTCGAGCGACTGCCCCGCCTCGGGATCGGTGGCCAGCACGGTGCCGGGCGTGCTGCCATCCGCCCGACGGTCTTGCCGCTCCACCTCGAAGCCGTACTCCTCCAACGCAGCACGGGCTTGTGTTTCGGTGAGCGACACCAGCGTGGGCACCTCGTACACGGGCGTGCGCGCCTCGGACCAGGCATACGCGGCCCCGCCACCCACCAGCACCGCGAGGAGGGTGGCCACCACCAGCCATGGCCAGCGACGGCGGTGGCGCTCGGGAGCTTCGACGGCGAAATCGTCGTCGAGGTAGTCGGGCAGCGTGGCGGGGGACGTCACCGGCGGCACGGCGGGGCCCTCGGCCATCGTGACCTCACCCGGCTCCGCGAGTCGCGACCCGCCGAGGGCGGCGCCCAGCATGGTGGCGTCGCGATCGTCCGGCGCCTCGGTGAGGTCGACGATCGGCGTGGCGGTGGCGAGCGGCAGCGGCTCTGGCCGGGGCAGGTTCTCGGCGCTGGCCATCAGCGCGACGGCCAGCTCGCCGGCGTCCGGCCGATCAGCCGGGTCCGGGAGACCCGCTCGGGTGAGCGGCTTCTGGAGCGGGCCCAGGGTGTCGGGCACCACGACCGGCTTGCCGACGCGCGCCATCAGGGTGGCGATGGTGGTGTCGGCGGCGAAGGGGACGGAGCCCGTGACGGCCTCGATGAGCACCAGGCCGAGGGAGTAGACGTCGGCTCGACCGTCGACAGGCTGCCCCTGGGCCTGCTCGGGCGAGGCGTAGCGGGCGGTGCCGAGCACCGCCCCCTGCGGCTCGGTCCAGGCGGCTTCGGCGAGAGCACGGGCCAGGCCGAAGTCGGCGATCCGCAGCCGCCCGTCGTCGCCGAACATGATGTTGGCGGGCTTGACGTCACGGTGCACGAAGCCCCGCCGGTGGGCGTAGTCGAGGGCCCGGGTGGCTTCGAGGCCCACCAGGAGGGCTTGGGACTGGGTGAGGTGT
>JBDSUN010000248.1:0-7720 GCA_039927735.1 Acidimicrobiales bacterium
CTGAGACGGGCGAGATCACCGCCACCCGGAACAACATGGGGGCAACTGCGGTCTACGAGCCCGGCTCCGTGAACAAGGTCATCACGGTGGCGGCCGCCCTCGAGGAGGGCCTGGTCCGACCCGACACCGAGCTCACCGTGCCCGACTCGCTGCAGGTGAGCGACCACCTCTTCACCGACCACGACCCCCACCCCACCGAGAGCTACTCGGTCACGCGGATCCTGTCGGAGTCCTCCAACATCGGCACCATCAAGCTGGCCCAGCTACTGGGCAAGGACCGGCTCGACAGCTACCTGCGCCGGTTCGGCTTCGGTACGAAGACGGCCCTCGACTTCCCGAACGAGGCCGCCGGGATCCTGCTACCGCCCGATGAGTACAGCGGGACGTCGATGGGTTCGATCCCCCTCGGGCAGGGCATCGCGGTCACCGCCATGCAGATGCTCGAGGCCTACAACGTGCTGGCCAACGACGGCGTCTACGTGGCCCCGAAGCTCGTGATGGAGACCGTCGACGATGCCGGTGGCCGGCATCCGGTCGAGGGCGTCGAGGGCCAGCGGGTCGTGTCCGAGCGCACCGCTCGGGAGATGCGGGACATGCTCGTCAACGTGGTCACCGAAGGCACGGGCACGCGTGGCGGCATCACCGGCTACTCCGTCGCCGGCAAGACGGGCACGGCCCGCAAGCCCCTGCCCGAGGGCGGCTACGGCACCGACGGCAACTACAGCTACGTGGCCAACTTCGTCGGGTTCGTCCCGGCCGAGAAGCCAGAGCTCTCCATCATCGTGGTGATCGACGAACCGGCGGGCGACATCTTCGGCGGGACCGTGGCGGCCCCGGTGTTCGCCGACCTGGCCCAGTACGGCCTGCGCCTCTTCCGCATCCCACCGCCGCTGATCGAGCGGGCGCCCGAACCGGACACGGCCGCCGCCGAGGCAGTGGCCGAAGGCGTGGTGGAGGCACGGGAGCCCCAGCGGGTGCGAGCGGCGCCGGCCACGACCACGACGACGACGACGACGACGACCGCCACCACCACGGTGCCACCCGACGACGACGGCGGCTGAGGGGTGCGCCTCGATGCCCTGGTGGCGGCCACCCGCGGGGTGGAGGTGGCACTCGGTGCAGGCACCCGCTCAACAGACATCACGGCCGTCGTGCACGACACCCGTGCCGTAGCGCCCGGCGCCCTCTTCTGCTGCGTCCCGGGCACCTCGGTGGACGGGCACGACCTCGTCGACGCAGCCGCCGCCGCCGGGGCGGTGGCCGTGCTCGTCGAGCGTCAGGTGCCCACCGCCCTGCCCCAGCTGCTCGTGCCGTCGGTGCGCCAGGCCATGGGACCCGTGGCGGCCGCATTCTGGGATCACCCCTCCGAGGCGCTGGCCATGGTCGGGGTCACCGGCACCAGTGGCAAGACCACCACCACCCACCTGCTCGGCGCCATCTTCGAGGCGCACGGGTGGCCCTTCTCCGTGCTCGTCACCTTGAGCGGACCCCGCACGACGCCCGAGGCGCCCGAGCTGCAGGCGCACCTGGCCGGCGAGCGAGCGGCCGGGCGCATGGCGGTGGCGATGGAGGTGTCGTCGCACGCCCTGTCCATGGGTCGGGTGCGGGCGACCCGGTTCGCGGTGGCCGTCTTCACGAACCTCTCCCATGACCACCTCGACTTCCATCGGGACCTCGACGAGTACTTCGAGGCGAAGGCCTCCCTCTTCACAACCGAGTACGCCGATGCCGCCGTCGTCAACCTCGATGACCCCCGGGGGGTGGAGCTGGCCCGACGCGCGCTCGTGCCGACCACGGGTTACTCCCAGGGGGACGTCGAGGGCCTCACGGTCCAGGCGACCCGGTCCACCTTCGGTTGGCAGGGTGAACGCGTCGAGCTGCCCCTCGGCGGGCAGTTCAACGTCAGCAACGCCATCGCCGCCGCATCCGCAGCCGCCCAGCTCGGGATCCCCGTCGGGGTCATCGCTACCGGGCTCAGCCAGGCGAACGTGGTCCCGGGTCGCTTCGAGCCCGTGGACGAAGGCCAGCCCTTCGCCGTGCTGGTCGACTACGCCCATAAGCCGGGCGCCCTCGCCGGCGCCCTCGACGCCGCGCGCGATGCCGCACCCGGAGGCCGGGTGCTCCTCGTGGTGGGGGCCGGTGGCGACCGGGACCCGACCAAGCGACCGCAGATGGGCGAGGTGGCGGCGCGCCTCGCCGACCGCGTCGTCCTGACCTCCGACAACCCCCGGGGAGAGGACCCGCTGCGCATCATCGACGCCATCCGATCCGGGATGTCCGCCACCGTCCACGTGACCGTCGAAGCTGACCGGGCGGTGGCCATCGCGCAGGCGCTGGGCGAGGCTCAGCCAGGTGACGTCGTGGTCATCGCGGGCAAGGGCCACGAGACCGTCCAGGTGATCGGCGACGCCTCGGTCACCTTCGACGACCGGGAGGTGGCGCGCTCGGCCCTGCGCGCCCTGCGAGGATCCGGGGCGTGGTAGCCCTCCTCCTCGCCGCCTGCCTGTCGGGCGGGGCCGCCATCGTCGGCACGAAGCTCCTGATGGACCTGCTCATCGCTCGCCAGATCGGCCAGCCGATCCACGAGGACATGCCCGAGGGCCACACCGTCAAGGCCGGTACCCCGCCGATGGGCGGCCTGGCCGTGGTCGGCGCCGCGGTGGTGGGCTACCTCGCCGCCCACGTGCGCAGCGGCGTGCTCTTCACCCGCACCGGCCTGCTGGTGATGGCCTGCATCGTCGGGGCCGGCCTCGTGGGCTTCCTCGACGACTGGATCAAGGTGAGCAACGAGCGCAACGCCGGGCTCTCGCGCCGGGCCAAGACGGTGGGGCTCCTCGCCGTCGCCCTCGGCTTCGCGGTGGCCACGGTGCAGTGGACCGACGTGGAGACGACGCTGTCGTTCACCCGCTGGAACAGCCCCGGCTGGGAGCTCGGCGGGGTGGGGTGGTGCGTGTGGGCGGTGCTGCTGATCTACGCCACCACCAACGGGGTCAACCTCACCGACGGGCTGGACGGGCTCGCAGCCGGGTCCGCCATCTTCACCTTCTCGTGCCTCATGGCCATCGGCTTCTGGGCCTTTCGCCACGTCGACGAGTACCAGGTGAACCACGCCCTGGACATCGCCGTGGCGGCGGCGGCCATGGTGGGCGGCTGTGCGGGGTTCCTCTGGTGGAACGCCGCGCCCGCCCGGATCATCATGGGGGACACCGGCTCGCTGGCCATCGGCGCGGGCGTGGCATCGATCGCGCTGACCCTGAACGTGCAGCTCCTCCTCCCGATCATCGGTGCCCTGTACGTCACCGAGTCGCTATCGGTCATCCTCCAGGTGGGCAGCTTCCAGGTCTTCAAGCGGCGCATCTTCCGGATGGCGCCCATCCACCACCACTTCGAGCTGGGCGGCTGGCCCGAGACGACGGTGATCATCCGCTTCTGGCTGCTGTCGGGCGCCTGCACCGCCATCGCCCTCGGCCTCTACTACGCCGACTTCATCGGCGTCGGCGGCCTGGATTGACGCGCCACGTCGTGCTGGGCCTGGGCGTCACCGGTCGGGCCGTGCTGCGCGCCCTGGCGAGCCGCGGGGAGGAGGCGGTGGCCGTCGACGACCATCCCACCCCGGCCGGCCGGGCGCTGGCCGAGGAGCTCGACATCGCCCTCGTGGAGGCTCCTGACGCCGCGTCGCTGCAGGCGCTGGTGGCCGAGGCCGATGCCGTCGTCCCGAGCCCGGGGGTGCCCGACCACCACCCCTTGTTCACGGCGGCGGCCGCCGCCGGCGTGCCCGTCCTGTCGGAGTTCGATCTGGCCGCGCGCTGGGACGACCGCCCCCTCGTCGCCGTCACCGGAACCAACGGCAAGACGACGGTCACGGAGCTGACCTGCGCCATGCTGGCGGCGTCGGGCCGGCGAGCCCAGGCCGTCGGGAACACCGAGGTGCCCCTGGTGGCCGCCATCGAGGACCCGGCCGTCGACGTCTTCGTGGTGGAGGCCTCCTCGTTCCGACTCCTGCACTCGCAGCGGTTCGCGCCCCAGGTGGGGACGTGGCTCAACCTGGCGCCGGACCACCTCGACAGCCACGCCACGCTCGCGAGCTACACCGCGGCCAAGGCGCGGATCTGGGCCGACCAGGCGCCCGACCAGGTCGCCATCGGCAACGCCGATGATCCGGTGGTCGCCGCCCACCTCACCGCGGCGCCGGCCCGGCACGTCACCTTCGGCTTGACCTCCGGGGCGGACCACCGCGTCGACGGCGGCCGCCTGGTGCTGGCCGACGGCGACGTGCTGGCCGAGGTCGGGGAGCTGGAGCGCTCCTTCCCCCATGATCTCTCCAACGCCCTGGCCTCAGCGGCGTCGGCCCTCCATGGCGGCGGCACCCCCGATGGCGCCCGCCGGGCCCTGCTCGCCTTCCGGGGCCTCCCCCATCGGGTGTCGCTGGTGGGCGAGGCTGGCGGGGTGCGCTGGTACGACGACTCCAAGGCCACCGCACCCCACGCCACCCGGGCTGCGGTGCGCGGGTTCGCGTCGGTCGTGCTCATCGCGGGCGGCCGGAACAAGGGCCTCGACCTCGTCGAGCTGAACGAGGAGGCCGATCACATCCGGGCCGTGGTCGCCATCGGGGAGGCCGGCCCGGAGGTGGCGGCCGCCTTCGACGGCGTGCGACCGGTGCGCGTCGCCGACTCCATGGATGCGGCTGTCGAGGCGGCGGCGACGCTGGCCCGTCCGGGCGACGTCGTGCTGCTGTCACCGGCGTGCGCCTCGTTTGACTGGTACGGCTCCTACGGGGAGCGCGGCGACGACTTCGTGCGCGCCGTCACCGACCTCCTGGCCGGCGCGGGCGCACGATGACCGACACCGACGACGTCTGGCGCTCCCGCCGGCGACATCCCACGGCCAGGCCGCTGACCCAGCGGCGTCGGTCGAGGACCTACGTCGGCCTGCTCGCCATCGTCGCCACCCTCAACCTGGTGGGCCTCGTGATGGTGCTGTCGGCCTCCTCCGTCGTGTCCCTCGACGACTACGGCTCGTCCTGGTACGTCGTGATGCGTCAGGCCATGTGGCTGGCCTTCGGCACGGCCGCCTGCATCGTCGTGCTGCGGGTCGACTACCACCGATGGCGTCGTCTGGCCCTGCCGGGTCTGGCCCTCAGCGGTGTCCTCCTGGCCCTCGTCCTGGTCCCCGGCGTCGGCATCACGGTGAACGGCGCGTCGCGCTGGCTGGGCTACGGGCCGTTCTCGCTGCAGCCCTCCGAGCTGGCCAAGCTGACGGTGCTGCTCTTCGCGGCCGATCTCCTCGCCCGACGGGCGGCCTGGATGCACGACACCCGCCTCACCATGGTCCCCGTCTCCGTGGTCCTCGGCGCCGTCGCCCTGCTGCTCATGCTGCAGCCCAACCTCGGCACCACCCTCATCATGGGGGCCATCGTGCTGTCGCTGCTCTTCGTGGCGGGCACCCCGCTGGTCCCGCTGTCGGGGTTGGCCGTCGCCGGTGCCGCCATGGCGGCCGCCCTCGCGCTGTGGGCTCCCTACCGACGAGCCCGCGTGCTGGCCTTCCTCGACCCGTGGGCCGACTACGAGAACACCGGGTACCAGAACATCCAGTCGCTGGTCGGGATCGCCTCCGGCGGCATCACGGGCATCGGCCTGGGGGAGAGCCGGGCTAAGTGGGGTTCGCTGCCCTACGCCCACACCGACTTCATCTTCGCCATCATCGGTGAGGAGCTCGGCCTCCTCGGCGCACTGTTCGTGGTGTCCCTGTTCGTGGGGCTCTGCATCCTCGGCTCGAGGGCGGCCCTGCTCGCCCCTGACCGCTTCGGGATGCTGCTCGCCGCCGGGATCTCCGTGTGGTTCGGCGTCCAGGCCTTCGTGAACATCGGTGCCGTGATCGGCATCCTGCCCATCACGGGAGTGCCCCTGCCCTTCGTGAGCTACGGCGGGTCGTCGCTGCTGTTCAGCATGGTGGGCGCTGGGCTCCTGCTCAACGTGGCCCGCCAGGCCCGGCTCCCCGATCCGCCCGAGCGCCGGCTGGTCCACGCGCGGCGCCCGGTCACCGCCCGGTGACGGCGAGCGACGCCGGCACGTTCGCCATCGTCACCGGAGGTGGCACTGCCGGCCATGTGCTCCCGGCCCTGGCCATCGCGGATGCCCTCCGGGCCGCCGGCCACGCGCAGTCCACCATTCACTACGTGGGCGCCGAGCGGGGCATCGAGGCCCGTCTGGTGCCCGCGACGGGCTATCCCATGACGCTGCTGCCCGGGCGCGGGATCCAGCGCCGGCTCGCCCTGGCCAACCTCGGCGCGGCCGGTGGGCTGGTCGTCGCCGCCCTGCGCGCCATGGCGCTGGTCCGACGGCTGCAACCGGCGGTCGTCGTCGCGGTGGGTGGCTACGCCAGCCTGGCTGTCGGCCTGGCCGCAGTGGTCCAGCGGGTGCCGATCGTGGTCGCCGAGCAGAACCAGGTGCCGGGCGCCGCCAACCGTCTGCTGGCGCGCGTTGCCAAGGCGGCGGCCGTCAGCTTCGAGGGCACCCGGCTGCCACGGGCCGTCGTCACCGGCAACCCCATCCGGGCGGAGATCAGCGCCATCGATCCCCACCGCGACCGCGCCGCCTCCCGCGCCGCCTTCGGAGTGGCCCCGCGTCGACGGATGGTGCTGGTCTTCGGGGGCTCGCTCGGCTCCCTGCGGATCAACGAGGCGGTGCTGGAGGCCGTCCTCTCCTGGCGGAACCGCGCGGATCTGACCGTGCACCACGTGGTCGGCCGCCGTGACTGGGATGCCCTGTCGGGTCGACCCTCTCCCGAGGGGGGGACGCTCGAGTACCGAATGGTCCCGTACGAGGACGACATGGCGGCGGCGCTGGCGGCCGCCGACGTGGCCGTGTGCCGGTCGGGGTCGAGCACCTGCTTCGAGCTGGCGGCGGCGGGGCTTCCCGCCGTGCTCGTGCCGTCCCCCCACGTGACCGCCGACCAGCAGACCGGCAACGCTCGCCACCTGCTCAGCGTCGGCGCGGCCGTGCTCCTCCGGGACGAGGACCTCGACGGAGCCGCGCTGGTGGCCGCCATCGACCCCCTGCTCGAGGATCCCGACCGGCTGGCGTCCATGAGCGCCGCCGCCAGGACGTGGGCCCGTCCCGATGCCGCCGCCGACATCGCCCGCCTGGCCGAAGCGCACGCTCGTGGTTGACGGGCTCGACCTCGACGGTGTGCGCCGCGTGCACGTCACCAACGTCGGCGGCGCCGGCATGAGTGCCGTCGCCACGTTGCTGGCGGAGATGGGCCATGTCGTCAGCGGCCACGACCCGGGTGACGCGTCGCCCTTCCTGCCGCCGCTGCGAACCCTCGGGGTGGAGGTGCAGACCGGCCAGCCGCAGGGGCTGCCACCGGTGGACGCCGTCGTCGTGTCCACCGCGACCGAGCTCGACCATCCCCACCTGGTGGCGGCGCGAGCCGCCGAGATCCCGATCCTCCACCGCTCGATCGCTCTGGCGGAGCTGTGCGGTCGGCGGCGCACGCTGGCCGTCGCCGGCACCCACGGCAAGACCACCACGTCGGCCCTGCTGGCCACGCTCCTCGCCGGCGCCGGCCTCCACCCGGGCTGGGTGGTGGGCGCCAGCGTCGCCGGGCTGGGCCGCAGCGCGGCGTGGGGCGGCGACGGTCCCCTGGTGGTCGAGGCGGACGAGAGCGATGGCACCTTCCTCGCGCTCGGAGCCGAGGCGGCCATCGTCACCAACGTCGA
>JBDSUN010000249.1:0-14787 GCA_039927735.1 Acidimicrobiales bacterium
CGACGGTCTCGGCTACTCGCGCCGGCGCCGGCTGCTGTCGGTCGAGCTGCCGCTCGCCTTGCCGGTGATCGTCGCCGGCCTCCGGATCGCGACCGTCACGACGGTCGGCCTGGTGGGCATCACCGCCATCATCCAGCTGGGCGGCCTGGGCTCACTGATCTTCGACGGCTTCGGCACGCAGTACTACACGAAGATCGTGGTCGGCTCCGTGCTGTCGGTGGCGCTGGCCGTGCTGCTCGACCTCCTGTTCAACCGCCTCGAGGTGGTCCTCACCCCGTGGGCCCGGCGTCGGAGCGTCCGTTGATCGGCCACGTCGTAGTCCTCGCCGGCGGCCGCTCCGATCCCCCGTCCAACCTGGTCGAGTGGTTCACCGACCTCGAGAACCGGGCCTCGTCGGCACCCATCCCCGAGCAGGTCTGGCTCACGGTCTGGCACTCCGCGGTCGCCGTGCTGGTGGTCGTGCTCCTGGCCGTGCCCCTTGCGGTCGTGCTCGCCCACCACCGCAAGGGGGAGCTGGCCGCCTCCTGGATCATCAACATCGGTCGGGCGGTGCCCACCATCACCATCGTCGGACTGCTCGTGATCATCTCGCTACGCAACGGCTTCGGCTTGGCGCCATGGCCCATCATCATCGCCCTGGTCCTGCTCGGGCTCCCCCCGGCGTTCACCAACACCTATGCCGCCATCCGGGCAGTCGAGCCCAGCGCCGTCAGCGCCGCGCAGGCCATGGGCTTCGGCCACGCCCAGGTGATGGCCCGGGTAGAGCTCCCGCTGGCCCTCCCGGTGATCTTCGCCGGAGTGCGCACCGCCGCCGTGCAGATCGTCGCCACCGAGCCCCTGGCTGCCTTCTTCGGCTCGGAGGGCCTCGGCGCCTACCTGCGCTCCGGGCTCAGCACCCGCGACTTCGCCGAGGTCCAGGCCGGGGCCGTGCTGGTGGCCGGCGTGGCCATCGCCGTCGAGCTCGGCCTCATCTTGGTCGGCCGGGTCGTCCTGCCAGAAGGCGTCCGGCTCAACGCCACGACTGCGCGTTCGGCCCGCCGGTTGCGACGGAGCGCGGCGCCGGCGACCACCTGATGATCGACCTCCAAATCCACACCAACCCCAACCAGAAGGAACACACCACCATGCACACCACCCGTTGGCGGGCGCCCCTGGCGCTCGGACTTGCACTGGCCCTGATGGGGGCAGCGTGCGGCAGCGACGACGAGAGCCCGGAGACGGGTGGCTCGGAAGACGTCGAGGCCGTCGAGGGGGAGACCATCCGATTCGCCCCCCAGCAGTTCGCCGAGAGCGAGACCCTCACCGAGGTGTACGCCCAGTACCTCGAGGCGAAGGGATTCGACGTCGAGGTGCAGCCGTCGAGCGGCTTCCGCGACATCGTGTACCCGGGCCTCACCAACGGTGACCTCGACGTCATCATCGACTACGCCGGCAGCGCCGCCAGCTTCCTCGATGCCACGGCCTCTGATGATGCCGACGAGACCTACGAGGCGCTCACCACCGCCCTCGAGGCCGAGGACCTGGTTGCCTACGAGGACTCCGAGGCCGAGGACGCCAACGCCGTCGTCGCCCTCAAGTCGTGGGCGGAGGACAACGACGTCACCACCATCTCCGACCTCAAGGACGTCGAGGGTGGCGTCACCCTCGGCGCGTCGGAGGACTGCCGCGAGCGGGAGAACTGCCTCATCGGCTTTGAGGACCCGGAGATCTACGGCCTGACCTTCGAAGCGTTCACCGCCCTCGAGTACGGCCCGCCGCTGACCGCCGCCCTCGAAGCCGACGAGGTGCAGGTGGCCTACTACCAGACCACCGCTCCCGACATCGCCAGCGGGAAGTTCGTCGTCCTCGAGGACGACAAGGGCCTGCTGGCCTCGGACAACATCGTCCCCGTGCTCCGGAAGGAGGTGGCCGACGCCTATGGCGACGTCCTGGCCGATGCCATGAACGAGCTGAGCGCGCTCATCACCACCGACGATCTCATCGACTGGAACGTCTCCACCGACATCGACAAGGACGAGTCCGCCGACGTGGCCACCGCCTGGCTCGAGTCCAAGAACCTGCTGTAGTCGACCCGCACATCGCTGACCGCCCCACCCGATTCAGGGGTGGGGCGGTTGCGCGTGGGACCTCAGATCGGATCGGCGCGCAGCCGCCGGCGAGGGGTTGGGTCGGTGGTGGACCGGGCCCGGTCGAGCACGTCCTTCGGGATGAGGCCCCGCGACACCCAGCCCCGCTCGTCGGCCCACACGAGCATCGGCGGGAGCACCACCAGCGCGCTGAGCAGGGCGACGGCCACGTTCAGGGCCACGATGACCCCGAAGTCGCGCAGGAGCGGCAGCGACGACGTGGCGATGACGCCGACGCCCGCCGTCGCGGTCAGGGCCGAGACGATGAAGGCACGGCCGGTGCGGGCGGCGGTGACGTCGACGGCCGCCTTCGGGGAGAGGCCCCGGCGCCGCTCCTCCACGAACCGCAGGAGGATCAGGGAGGTGAACTCGGTGCACACCGCCACCACCAGGGGTCCACCGACGGCGGTGAGCGGGCTGAGCTTGAGCCCGAGGCCGAAGGCCACCAGCGAGGCCGCCCCCACCGCGATCAGCACGGGCACCATCGACAGCAGGGATCGGATCACGCTGCGCAGCCGTACGGAGAGGAACAGGAACACGAACAGGATGGCCAGGTAGGTGAGCAGGATCCGGTTCGCCTCGAGGTTGTCGAGGAGCCCCACGCCGACGACGGCCAAGCCGGACGGTGTGGCCCGGATGTCGGCCGGCGGGTCGACCGTGTCGCGGATCTCCCGCACGACGATCGCTCGGTCCTCGAGGCTGCTGGCTCCGGTGCGGAAGATCAGGTTCAGGGCGCCGGCGTCTTCGTTGACGGTGGACAGCTGGATGTCGGGCGGAGCCAGCGCGAAGGCGGCCGCCACCTCTGCGCCGGTGGGCGGCACGTCACCGGCGCCGGGGATCTCCATGAGGAAGCTGACGGTGGTCACGATGCTGGAGGCGGTGAGCAGCTCCTCGTCGTACTGACCGAGCTTCTGCTTGGCGAAGCCATCGATGAAGCTCACGCTCTCATCGCTGAAGGGATCGTCGGTCTGGACGTACACACCGAGCTCGCTGGAGGAGTCGGTCTCGGCCCGCAGCCGGTCGAGGTCGTCGATGACCTGCGAGTCCTGGTTCACCCACTCGATGGGGTCGGTCTGGAGCGTGAGCTTGTCCTCCACGACGACGCCGCCCACGAAGATGGCGATGCTGCCCACGATGAGGACCGGGGCGATCTTGCTGGGCAGGTTGCCCAGCTTCACCACGAACTGCCCGAGCCGACCCTCGCGGAAGTCCTTGCCCTTGGTGGGCGACTTGAACTCGCGGATGCCGAGAAAGGCCAGCGGCCCGATGATGCTGACGAGGCAGATCACGCCGATGCCGACGGCCAGCAGGAGGCCGAAGTCACGGATCATCGGCACCTTGGCGAAGCGCAGGGCCAGGAAGGCGAAGATGGCGTCGAAGGTGACGACCAGCAGGGCCGGCCCGAGGTTGCGCGCCGACTCCTGGATCGGGTGCTCCTCCCGGTCGATGACCACCTCCTCCTCGATCCGAGCGTGCATCTGGATGGCGTAGTCGATGCCGACGCCGAGCATCACCGGCAGCCCGGCGATGGTGACGATGGTCAAGGGGATGCCGAGGTACCCGGCCAGGCCGAAGGCCCACAGCACCCCGATCAGGACGACGCCGAGGGGCAGGAGCCGCCAGCGCACGTCGAAGGCGACGAGGAGGATGATGACCATCAGGCCGACGGCGATGGCACCCAGCACCAGCATGCCGCCGGTGAGGTAGTCGTTGAGGTCGCGCAGGAGCACGGCGGCCCCGGTGGTGCTCACCTCGGCGCCCTCGAACTCGAGCTCGGCCGCCACGTCCTGCACGAGCTGGGCGGCGGCGCCCTCGGTCTTGATGTCCAGGTTGCCGGGGAGGCGGACCACCATCTGGGCGTTCTGGTCGTTGGGGAAGAACGGCCGGAGCGATTTGCGGATCTCGCCCTCGTTGTCGTGGAGGAGGAAGTCGTTCCACAGGGGGTCACCGATCACCCGCTGCTCGGCGGGGATGGCGTTGACCCGCTCCAGGGTCATCCCCGAGGAAGCCGTCCGGACTGCCTTGCCCTCCTCGGTGGGATCCCGCTCGGTGGCGCCGAGCAGCAGCTGGGCGGCCACTCCCTCCACCACGTTGCCCGAGGCGGGCAGGACGAGGGCGTTGGTGAACTGCAAGGCGGTCAGCGGCGTGACCACGCCGAAGATCTGATTCCCGCCCTGCTCCTTCAGGTCGGCCTCCACCTGCGTCCACTGCTCGACGTTCTCGGGGGTGAAGAGCTCGGCGAGCTCGCGCCCCTCCTCGAGGGTGACCAGCGTGACCATGGCCTGCCCGCCGAAGAGGTCCTGGTAGGCGACGCTGTCCTTGTAGATCTGCTCGTCCTTGTTCAGGTAGCTGTCCTGGCCGGTGGCGAACTCCAGCTTGGTGAGGCCGAAGCCGAGCACCACCGTGATCACGAGGCCGACGACGGACACCACCCCGGCTCGCTTCCCGAGGTTGAGTCCGAGCCAAGCCCAGAACTTGTGCATGCGGTGTCCTCCAACGACTGACGGCGGTGTGCGGCAGCACGTTACCCAGGCCGGGGCGGTCGGTAGCCTGCCCCGCGATGGTGCACGGCCCCTCCGACCTGGCGATCGACGACGTCATCGCCATGGTCCGCCGGGCCGGCGGTCGGGTGACGGCGGCCCGTCGGGCGGTGATCACTGCCCTGATCGACGGCAGCCGCGAGCACCTGACGGCGGAGGACGTGGCCGATCGGGTGCAGGCGCAGCACCCCGACGTCCACCTCTCCACGATCTACCGGACGCTCGAGGCCTTGGAGGAGCTCGGCGTGGCCACCCACGTCCACCTCGGCCACGGACCCTCGACCTTTCACCTGGCGTCGGACCCCCACCACCACGCCGTGTGCAGGATCTGTGGCGCCGTCGTGCACCTCCCAGCCGACCTGCTCGACGGCGTGGCCGACCGCATGCGATCCGAGGTCGGCTTCGAGATGGCCGCTCCTCACTTCTCCCTGCCGGGCCGCTGCGCCGAGTGCGTCAGCGCCGACCGCTGATGGCCTCGACCCCGAGGTAGCCCTGCAGCGGCTTGACGACGGCGATGGAGCCGTCGGGCTGCCGGTGCGTCTCCAAGTAGGCGGCCACCGTGCGCGGCCAGCCCATGGCCGAGCCGTTCACCGTGTGGCACACCTCCGTGCCCTTGCCTCCGGCGGTGCGGAAGCGGATGTTGGCCCGCCGGGCCTGGTAGTCGGAGAACCACGAGACCGAGCTCACCTCGAGCCACATGTCGCAGCCGGGAGCGTAGGCCTCGATGTCCCAGGTGCGGGCGGCCGAGGCACCGACGTCGCCGGTGCACAGGTCGAGGATCCGGTAGGGCAGGCCGAGCTCGGTGAGGAGGGCCTCGCTCCGGGCCAGGATGTCTTCCTGGCAGGCGATGGCCTGCTCGCGCCCGTCGGCCAGGGCCAGCAGCTCCACCTTGTCGAACTCGTGCACCCGCAGCAGGCCCCGCGTGTCGCGCCCGGCGGCTCCCGCCTCGCGTCGGAAGCAGGAGGTGTGCGCCGTGTAGCGCAACGGGAGGTCGGCGCCGTCGAGCACCTCGTCGCGATGGAGCGACGTGAGCGGCACCTCGGCGGTGGGGATGGCCCAGAGGTCGTCGCGCTCCATGTGGTACGCCTCCTCCTCGAACTTGGGGAGGTGACCGGTGGCGATCATGGTGTCGGTGCGCACCAGGGTGGGGGGCCGCAGCTCCTCGTAGGCGTCGGCATTGCGATCGAGGCTCAGCTGCACCATGGCCCGCAGCAGCCGGGCGCCCCACCCCCGGTACATCGTGAACATGGAGCCGGCGATCTTGGCCGCCCGCTCCCCGTCCAGGAGCCCGAGCTCCGTGCCGATGTCCCAGTGGGGCACCCGCTGGTGCGACGCGTAGGCGTCGGGGTCGAAGCCCTCGACGCGCAGGACGACGTTGTCCTCTTCGCCGACACCGTCGGGGCAGTCGTCGGCGGGCACGTTGGGCGTGCGCAGCAGCAGCTCGCGGAGCTCTGCGCCCAACCGGTCTGCGTCGGCGCCCAGAGCCTTCTCGTCGTCGCCCAGGGCGCGACTCTCCTCCATGAGCGCCTCTGCCCCCTGCGCATCGCCCCGGCCGCGTCGCTGACCGACCTCCTTCGACAGCACCTTGACCCTGGCCCGGATCTCGTCGCGCTGGGTGCCGAGGGATCGATGCTCGACGTCCAGCTCGAGGATGCGATCGACATGGGCCGCCGCGTCGCCGCCGCGCCGGGAGAGCCCGACGCGCACGGCGTCGGGTTCGGTGCGAAGGCGGCGAATGTCGAGCATGATCAGAACGGTAGCGGCGGGCCCTGGCTGGCTCGGTGGTCGAACTGCCGCCCGGTAGCGTCCGGACGATGGCTGCGGTCGAGGTGGCGGGGCTGAGCGTGCGCTACGGAGACGTCCTGGCCGTCGACGACGTGACCTTCGAGGCCCAGGCCGGCGCCATCACCGCCGTCCTCGGGCCCAACGGCGCCGGGAAGACCTCGACGGTCGAGGTGCTCGAGGGGTTCCGCCGCCCCGACGGTGGTCGCACCTCTGTGCTCGGGCTCGATCCAGTCGCGGATCACCGTGCGCTGACCCGCCGGGTCGGGGTGATGCTGCAGAGCGGCGGCGTCGGCCCCGGTGTGCGGGTGCTGGAGGCCCTCCGGCATGCGGCGGCGCTCTACGAGGACAGCCTCGATCCGACCGGCCTGCTGGAGCGCGTGGGCCTGACCGGTACCGAACGCCGCACCTGGCGCCAGATCTCCGGAGGCGAGCAGCGCCGGCTGGCCCTGGCCCTCGCCCTGGTGGGTCGGCCACAGGTCGCCTTCCTCGACGAGCCGGGGTCCGGTGTCGACCCCCAGGGTCGTCTGGCCATCCGCGAGGTGGTGGCCGGTCTCCGCGACGACGGCGTCACCGTGGTGCTGACCACCCACGACCTCGACGAGGCCGAGAAGCTGGCCGACCACGTCGTCATCCTCGACCACGGCCGGGTGGTGGCGGCCGGCAGCCCGGCGGACCTCATGGCCTCGGGTGCCGGGGCCGAGATCCGCTTCGGCGCGCCCCCCGGCCTCGACGTGGCGGCGCTCTCGCTCCACCTGACTGCGATGCCGGGCGGTGCCGGTCCCCCCGTCACGGAGGAGAGCGTCGGCGAGTACCTCGTCGCCACGACCGCAACGCCACCGTTGCTGGCCGCGCTGACGGCGTGGCTGGCCGAGCACGATCTCCCCCTCGCGGACCTGCGGGCCGGGCGCCAGCGCCTGGAGGACGTCTTCCTCCGCCTCGTCGCCGATCCCCCAGGCTCGGACGGACCGACCCGATCTCGACGAAGCCGGCGACGTCGGCCATGAGGTCACTGCTCGCCCACCTCCGCCTCGAGCTGACCCTGCTGGCCCGCAACGGCGAGTCACTGCTGCTCACCCTCGGCATCCCGATGCTGCTGCTGGTGTTCTTCGCCAACGTCGACGTGCTGCCCATCGAGGGGGAGGCGATCGACTTCTTGGCCCCGGGCGTGCTCGCCCTCGCGGTGCTGTCGACCTCACTCGTGAACCTGGCCATCGCCACCGGCTTCGAGCGGGAGTACGGCGTCCTCAAGCGGCTCGGCGCCACCCCCCTCGGGCGGCCGAGGCTCCTCGCCGCCAAGACCCTGGCCATCCTGGCCGTGGAGGTGGTGCAGCTGACGGTGCTGTGGCTCCTCGCCGTCACCCTGGGCTGGGACCCGTCGCCGCGACTCGGCTTCATCGCCGCCGTCTCGTTCGGCACGGTGGCGTGCGCCGGCCTCGGCCTCTGCTTGGCCGGCTCCCTGAAGGCGCTCGTGACCCTGGCCGCTGCCAACGGGCTCTACCTCGTGCTCCTCCTCCTGTCCGGCATGGTCATCCCCCTCGACGAGCTCCCAGGTCCGGCCCGAGCCCTCGCCCGGGCTCTCCCCAGCGGCGCCCTCACCGAGGCCGTGCGCGGCACCCTCACGGACGGAGGGTCCGTGCCCAGCCGTGCCTGGCTGGTCTTGATCGCCTGGGCGGTGGCCAGCCCGCTCCTCGCCGCACGCCTCTTCCGCTGGGAGTGACGCCTAGGGATCCGTAGAGCGGTCGTTCACGCGGTGCGGTGGCGGACCCACCAGAAGCACATCGCTACGAGCGCCACGGTGAGTGCGCCAAACGCGGCGGACTCCAACAGCTGGAGGGGCCAGAAGTGGCTCGCCGGGTGTGCCTTCACGACATCGTGGAGCCTGATGCGATGGGCACAGCTGGCCCAGTCGTCGGCGGTGCTGAGGCGGGTGAGGTGGCACGTGTCGACCATGAGGCGGTCTGCTCCTGCCCCGGACAAGGCCTTGCCGGTTGCGTCCACGGTCGAACTCGACAGCACCCAGGATCCGGCGGTGGAGGCGGAGTTGCCGGGGCCGACCATCGTGGTGGATCGCGTCAGCTCGACAGTGTCCACGAGCCGAGGTCGCACCAACAGCTGAAACGAGTATCGCACGACGAAGAACCCGACCAGCGTGAAGGCGATCGCGGGGAGCGTCCGCCGCACAAGCGCCCCGATGAGGGTGCCCAGAGCCAGCGCGAACATGGCATAGGCGATCGGAGCGATCCCTCGCTGACCGAAGTTGGCCGTTCCGATGCGGTTGCCGGTCGCGTCGAGCGGCAGCGACCACCAGGTGAAGGCAGCCGTGAAGACGGCGGTCATCGCAGCGGCGGCCGCTCCGAGCAGCGTGAGCTTCAATGCGAGCCAGCGGCGACGGGTGACGCCTTGGGTCCAGGCGAGCCGATGAGTCCCGGTCTCCAGTTCGCGAGCGAGAAGGGGAGCGCCCCAGAACGCACCGATCGCCGCCGGGACACCGATGAGCGCGGTTCCGAGGAGCTGGAGCGATTCGAGTGGGGTGGAGAGATCTCCCGGTGTCGCTGCGACCCGACCCCGCGTCGCAGCGAGGACCGCCACGACAAGGGCGACGGCGACTGCGGCGGTGAGGAGCTGGGTGCGAGCCTGTCGCCAGGCCAGCCACGTCACGACGCCACCGCCCGCAGTGCACGTGCGGGTGCGTTGCCTGCGGTCATGTAGGCGAGCACGAGGTCCTCCAACCCGACCTCGGAGACGATCCAGCCCGGATCGAGAACTGGGCCGTCAGCCTGAACGAGCACCGTCGTCTGACGGTCGGTGTGGCGCTCCTGCACGACGAGCTGGTCCTTCGGCATGGAACGGACATCTCGCCGTGCCCCGGTCAGCACCTTGTGGGAGGCGAGGAGTTGCTCGACCGGCCCGGCCACGGCGACCTGCCCCTCTACCATCACGATCAGGTGGTCGCAGATCCGCTCCACGTCTGCAATCAGGTGCGAGGAGAGCACGACCGTGGAACCCCTCTCGGCCACCATCTCCACGACATCGGCGAGGAACCCACGGCGGGCCAGCGGATCGAGGCTGGCAACCGGCTCGTCTAGGACGAGCAGCTCAGGGCGCTTTGCCATTGCGAGCGTGAGGGCCAGCTGCGACCGCTGCCCTCCCGACAACCGCCCAGCGCGCTGACGACGATCCAGCCCGAGCCGCTCGACCCGGTCCTGCGCCAGTTGGCGGTCCCAGATCGCGTTGGTCCGTCGCCCGAGCTGGAGGTGATCTGCAACGGTCAGCGAGTCGTAGACCGGCGCGTCCTGTGCCACGAACCCCACAGTCGTGAGCGCGTCGGCGTCGATCCCGGGTCGGCGTCCGAGCACGTCGATCCGCCCCGTGTTCGGCTGGAGCAGGCCGACCGCCAAGTGCAGGAGCGTGGACTTGCCCGCGCCGTTCGCGCCCACGAGGCCTACGACGGCCCCAGCCTGGATCGACAGCGAGCAGTTCTGGAGCGCCCAGCGCCGCCCGTACCGCTTTCCGAGGCCCTCAGCGACGAGGGCGCTCACGCGATCTCCTCGTTGGAGGCCGAGCGAAAGGTGCTCTCGAACAGCGCCTGAATGCTCGCGTCATCGAGCCCGGCCGACCGGGCCTTGTGCAGCCAGCGGCGCAAGTCCACTTGCAGCTTGTGGTGAGCAGCGAGCGACGACCCCACCAGGCTGCGGGTGATGAAGGTCCCGACGCCAGGCCGACCCTCTGCGAGCCCTTCCATCTCCAGCTCCCGATACGCCTTGAGCACGGTGTTGGGGTTGATGGTCACCTGCCCCACGACCTCCTTCACCGTCGGGAGCTGGTCGCCTTGGACGAGCACGCCCAGAGTGAGGGCCTGGCGGACCTGGTGGACGATCTGGCGATAGGGCGGAGCACCGGAGGAGCTCTCGATGCGGAACTCGATCACGCAACGTCCCATTTACCTAGTGTCATAGGTTGATGGTGGAGGAACTCCGAGGCGGTGTCAAGGTGCGCCGCCCGAACCTCCGCTCCAAGGGTCGTTGCTGGTCCTGACCGCTGGGGAGTGACGCCTAGGGATCCGTCGGCCGACGAGTGGACGACCTCAGTGGCCGAGAAGGGTCATGACGATGTCACCCAATCTACAGTCCGGCCCGACCGGTCAGATGCGGGGGGCGGGGTGGTCGTCGAACTCTTGTTGGACCTGGTCCCAGGTGAGGACGGCGCCGGGGGTGCTGGTGGCCTGCTGACGGCTCGACCAGTGGAAGAAGATGACGGTGATGATCACCCAGAGGTAGGTGCCACCGACCAGCTTCATGATGAGGCCGGCGACCTGCTGGTCGCTCGTGACCGAGATGCCCCAGAGGCGAGCGGGGATGTCGTAGGCGGAGTACACCGCCCCCTCTGCGAAGGTCAGCCAGGCTCCCGGAACGGTGGGGACGATGGACGTGGCGAACAGGTAGATCATCTGGGACGGCTGGGAGATCCGCAGCTCCGGGAACGGGCCGCAGACGGGGATCCAGAACAGCAAGGCGGTGACGACGAGGGCCGTGTGGGTGCCGTAGTGGAAGAGCCCGTTGGACGACGCGGTGTTGACGATGGTCTGCCAGTGCGACAGCAGCACCAGCGCGTTGAAGGCGAGAGCGGCGGGGACCGGACGGGCCATCCGTCGCACGACGGCCTCGATCCGCCCGGTGCCGATCACCAGGCGAGCCAGCCACTCGGGCGTGGCCTTCAGCATGGCGGCCGGGACGACCAGCGTGAGCACGAGGTGCTGGAACATGTGGACGAGGTAGAGGTGCTCCTCGCCGATGTCGTGCACGGGCCAGTCGGCCGATGCCCAGAGCAGCAGGATCCCGAAGGAGAACCAGCGCCTGTTCGACCGGCTCATGGGCGGGGTGCCAGCAGGCATCACCTTCGGGCCGATGACCCGTTCGGCGTAGGTGTACAGCGCCGCCAGCCCACCGATCAGGAGCCACACCTCAGGGTGCAGTACGAAGCGGGTGAGCTCGACGCCAATCATCTCAGCGAAGGAACTTGAGGAAGTCGTCGTCCCAGAACTCGAAGGCCGACAGGGCGACGATGAACACGAACATGGCCAGGAGAAGGCCGAAGAAGAAGACCCGTCGGAAGAGAGGGTTGTCGTACTTCAGGTGCATGAAGTAGGCGGTGACGACCAGGAACTTGATGATCATCATCGGGAACAGCACTGCCACTAGCAGCGTGGTGCTGGCGTCCTGTATGAAGTAGGTGCCCACCTCGAGGGCCGTGATGGCGCCGAGGATGAGGGCGATCTTGACGTAGAGCCAGTCGCTCGGGTGGTCGTGTCCGTGCTCGACGTCGACCTCAGCCGACGCCGGGTCGCGGTCGGCGGCGGCGTGGGTGTCGTGGTCGGGGGTGGAGACGCTCATCGATGGCCCAGCTTCCTCAGGGGATCAGGTAGACGACCGTGAAGATCAGGATCCACACGATGTCGACGAAGTGCCAGTACAGGCCCACGATCTCGACGGCTTCGGCCTTGTCGGGCCCGAGGTTGCCCCGCAGCGACATGACCAGGAGTGACATCAGCATCACGATGCCGACGCTGACATGGAGGCCGTGGAAGCCGGTCAGCGTGTAGAAGGCCGAGCCGAAGATGTTGGTGGTGTAGCCCAGACCCTCCCGATAGAAGGTCGTGAACTCGTACACCTGGCCGGCGATGAAGACCCCGCCCAGCATGGCGGTGGTGGCGAGCCACGCCCGGTTGCGCTGCACGTCGCCCCGCACGATGGAGGCCACGGCCAGGGCCATGGTGAGGGAGCTCATGAGCAGGACGAACGAGCTCACCGAGGTGAACGGGATGTCGAAGACGTCCTTGGGGCCCACGCCCACGACGCTGCGGTGGCGCAGCAGGAGGTAGGTGGAGATGAGGCTGCCGAAGAGGAGGCAGTCCGACCCCAGGTAGACCCACATGGCCAGCTTGGAGTTGGAGATGCCGGTGGCCGTGGCGTGGCCGTGACCGATCGCACCGGGGGGGTCGACGACGACAGTCGGCGGGGCGACGACGTCAGTCACCGGCGGTCACCGCCTCCGGGGCGACCGGCGCGTCGACGGCGGAACCGTCATCGTCGTCCGGGTCGTGGTGGCCATGCGGGGGCAGATCCTCGTCGTCGGGCGGCTCGAGGGCCCAGCCGACCATGCCCGCCAACAGGGTCGCCCCGCCGAAGGCGGCGATGACGAGGCTGAAGATGAGGCCGTAGCCGATCAGCGGGAAGGCCAGCGCGACCACCAACGGCCAGTACGACGGGGCCGGCAGGTGGGACCGGGAACCGTCGCCGGGCATGGCGACCTCCTCGCCCGTGGCGATCTGCACCATGCGACCCTGGTCGTCCTCGGCGTACTTGCGGTGCCAGAAGTCGTCGAAGTCGGTGACGATCGGGTCGTCGTCGAAGTTGTGCTCGGGCGTCGGCGACGGGATGCTCCACTCCAGGCTGCGAGCGTCCCAGGGGTCGGGGCCCGGCGGTGCCAGCGAGGGGGCCTTGCGCTTCGAACGCACGATGTTGACGAAGAACACCATGAAGGCGATGGCGAGCAGGAAGGCGCCGATGGTCGACACCGCGTTCCAGAGATTGAAGCCGTAGCCGTCCCGGTAGGTGTGGATCCGCCGGCTCATCCCCTGCAGGCCGAGGATGTGCATGGGGCCGAAGGTGAGGTTGAACCCGATCAGCGTGAGCCAGAAGTGGATCTTCCCGAGCCGCTCGTCCAGGAAGTGGCCGAAGACCTTGGGCCACCAGAAGTAGAAGCCGCCCAAGAAGCCGAACAGGGCACCACCGAAGATGACGTAGTGGAAGTGGGCGACGATGTAGTAGGTGTCGGTCTGCTGGGTGTCGGCGGGGGCGACGGCGTGGGTGACCCCCGACAGCCCACCGATGGTGAACATGGCGATCAGGCCGATCGAGAACAGCATGGGCGTGGTGAAGCTGAGCTTCCCGCCCCACATCGTGGCCATCCAGTTCAGGATCTTCACGCCGGTGGGCACCGCGATGAACATCGTCGACACCGAGAAGGCGGCCACCGAGATGGGCCCGAGACCCGAGGCGAACATGTGGTGGGCCCAGACCCCCCAGCCCATGAATCCGATGGCGATGCCCGAGAACACCATGAACGGGTAGCCGAAGATCGGCTTGCGGGAGAAGACCGGGATGATCTCGGAGACGATCCCGAAGGCGGGCAGGATCAGGATGTACACCTCAGGGTGACCGAAGATCCAGAAGAGGTGCTCCCACAGGAGCGGGTCGGCGCCCTGGGCGACGTTGAAGAAGTTGGCGTCGAACAGGCGGTCGAAGGTGAGCAGGAACAGCGCCACCGAGATGACCGGCATGGCGAACACGAGCAGGATCTGGGTGACGAAGCTCATCCAGGTGAACACCGGCATCCGCATCAGGGTCATGCCCGGCGCCCGGAGGTTGAGCACGGTCACCACCAGGTTCACGCCGCCGACCAGCGAAGCGATGCCGGTGATCTGCAACCCCAGGGCGTAGAAGTCCATGCCGTGGCTGGGCGAGAAGATCACGCCGCTGTTGGGGGCGTAGGCGAACCAGCCGCCGTCGGCGCCGCCGCCGAGGAACCACGAGGTGTTGAGGAAGATGCCGCCGGCCAGGAACGTCCAGAAGCTCAGGGCGTTGAGGCGGGGGAAGGCGACGTCACGGGCGCCGATCTGCAGCGGGATCAGGTAGTTCATGAACGCCGCCCCCATCGGCATGACGGCCAGGAAGATCATGGTGATGCCGTGCATCGTGAAGACCTGGTTGTAGAGGTCGGCCGACAGGAGCTTCTGGCCCGGAGCCGCCAGCTGCGACCGGATGATCAGCGCCTCGATGCCGCCGATGGCCAGGAAGAACAGCGACGAGGCGCCGTACATGATCCCGATCTTCTTGTGGTCGACAGTGCTGACCCAGGCCCGCCAGCCGGTCTTGGCCCGGGGCCGGGCGAAGACGCCCAGGGGGCTCTGGGTGACGACGGTGCCCGAGGGCAGCGCCAGCACATCGGAGGGTCGTTCGACGATCGCCATGCGACAGCTACTCCAGCGTCTCTAGGTAGGCGACGAGGGCATCGATCTGCTCCTCGGTGAGGTTGAGGTTGGGCATCCCTCGGCTCTGGTCGGGCGCCATCGGCTTCTCGCCCGGCGGATCGCGCAGCCATGCCTCGAGGTCAGCCACGTTTAGGCGCCCGCCTTCGCCGCTGATGAGGTGGCACTGCGAGCACTGGGTGCGGAAGGCCTCCATGCCGGCCGCGGCCAGCTCGTCTTCGGGCACCTCGGCGCCCTCGGTCTGGTTGGCCTCCCAGTCGGCGTAGTCGGCCGGGGACAGGGCGACCAC
>JBDSUN010000250.1:0-5503 GCA_039927735.1 Acidimicrobiales bacterium
CCACCGGCTCGATCTACTCCGCGGTGCTGGCGGCCGAGCGCCGGGGCGACTACCTCGGCAAGACGGTGCAGGTGATCCCGCACATCACCGACGAGATCAAGCGGCGCATCACCCGCCTGGCCGGCGATGACGTGGACGTGGTCATCACCGAGGTGGGCGGCACGGTGGGCGACATCGAGATCCTGCCCTTCCTCGAGGCCATCCGGCAGTTCCGCCTCGACGTCGGCCGAGACCACGTCTGCTACGTCCACGTCACCCTGGCCCCGCTGATCGTGGCCGAGCAGAAGACCAAGCCAACCCAGCACTCGGTCACCGAGCTGCGAGGTCGCGGCATCCAGCCCGATGCCATCGTCGTGCGCAGCGAGCAGGCCCTGGCCGAGGGTCTGAAGCGCAAGATCTCCAACCTCAGCGACGTGCCCATCGACGCCGTCGTCAACGCCGCCGACGCCCGCAACCTCTACGAGATCCCGCTGGTCCTGCACGAGGAGGGCCTCGACGAGGTGGTGTGCAAGATCCTGCGGCTCGACGCCGCGGAGCCGGACCTGCGCGAGTGGGAGCAGCTCGTCGAGAAGATCGACGCTGTCGACCGGAACGTGCGGGTCGGCATCATCGGCAAGTACGTGAGCTTGCAGGACGCCTACCTGTCCGTGGCCGAGGCACTCAAGCACGGAGGCTTCCACCACGGCTGCAGCATCGACATCGACTGGATCCAGGCCGAGGAGGTCGAGGGTCTCCTGGCCGAGGGGCGCCTGCGGGAGCTCGACGCCATCGTCATCCCCGGCGGCTTCGGGGAGCGCGGCACCGAAGGTAAGATCATGGCGGCCGGCTACGCCCGGGAGCACGACATCCCGTGCCTCGGGCTCTGCCTCGGTCTGCAGATGATGACGATCGAGTTCGCGCGCAACGTCCTGGGCTTGGCCGGGGCCAGCTCCAGCGAGCTCGATCCGACGACGCCCTACCCCGTGATCGACCTGATGGAGACGCAGCGCGGCGTCACCGACATGGGGGGCACGATGCGGCTCGGCGCCTACGTGGCCCAGCTGGCGGAAGGGTCGCAGGTGGCCCAGGCGTACGGCAGCACGGTCGTGTCGGAGCGCCATCGGCACCGCTACGAGTTCAACCCGAGGTTCCGGGCTCGCTTCGACGAGACCGACTTCTGGTGCTCCGGCACCTCGCCCGACGGTCGACTGGTCGAGTTCATCGAGCTGCGCAACCACCCGTTCTGGGTCGGCACCCAGGCCCATCCGGAGCTCAAGAGCCGCCCCACCCGGCCGGCCCCCCTGTTCCGCGAGCTGATCGGCGCGGCGCTGGCCCGGGCGGAGGGTCGATCCCCCCACCTCTTCAACCTCGACGCTGACCCACCCCGCACGTCCGTCAGCGCGTGAGCCACGGGGCCGGCTTCACGAAGCTGGGCGAAGACGAGCTCGTCCGGGGTCACATCTTCACAGTGGTGAAGGCCCGCTTCCGGGGTCCGGGCGGCGACGAGTTCGAGCGGCACATCGTGCACCATCCTGGGGCGGTGGCGGTGGTGCCGCTGCACGACGACGGCAGCGTGACCCTCGTGCGCCAGTACCGGGCCGCCCTCGACCGCGACCTGCTCGAGCTCCCAGCCGGCACCCGTGACGTGGAGGGAGAACCGGAGGCCCGCACCGCGGAGCGCGAGCTGACGGAGGAGGCGGGCCTGAGGGCCGGGACGATCGAGCATCTGGTGACGCTCCACAACGCCCCCGGGCTGTCTGACGAGGCGGTGACGGTGTTCCTCGCCCAGGATCTCCGCGGGGTGGCCGACGATCGCCAGGGGGTGGAGGAGGAGGCCATGACCGTCGAGCGGATCGCCCTCTCCGAGGCGCTGGCCATGGTGGACGATGGCCGCATCACCGACGCCAAGACCATCATCGGGCTCACCCTCACCGAGCGTCGGCTCCGCTGATGGTGGCGGCCGCGGTGGACCTGGAGCTGCTGCCGATCGAGATCGAGGACCTGTTGATGTGGCTCACCGCCGAACGGGGCCGGGCCCCCACCACCATCAGCGCCTACCGTCGCGACCTGCGCACCTACGTGGCCTGGCTGCGGGAGCTCGGACACCCGCTGACCGAGGTCACCGAAGCCGACCTGGTCGACTACGTCGGCGTCCTCCGCGGTCGCGGGCTGGCACCGGCGTCGGTGGCTCGGGCGCTGGTGCCCGTGCGATCCCTCCACCGGTTCCTCGCCGAGGAGGGGCGGGCGGCCACCGACCCTGGCGCCCACGTCGAGCTGCCGAAGGTGCCCCGCGGCCTCCCCAAGGCTCTCACGGAGGCGGAGGTGGGCCGCCTGCTCGACGCTCCCGCAGGGGACAGCCCCGCTGTGCTGCGAGACCGGGCCATCTTGGAGGTGCTGTACGGCACGGGCCTGCGGGTGTCCGAGCTGGTCGGCCTCTCCATCGGCGATGTCGATCTGGATGCCGCGCTCCTGCGGGCCTTCGGCAAGGGGAGCAAGGAGCGCATCGTGCCCATCGGCACCCCGGCGGTGCGGTCCCTGGTGGCCTGGCTCGGTGCTGGGGGTCGACCAGAGATGGCCCCGCTGCAGTGGAAGCGCCGTGGCGACGCCGAGGCGATCTTCCTCAACGTGAGAGGAGGGCGGCTCGGCCGCCAGGGCGCCTGGGACATCCTGCGGCGCTACGCCCGGAAGACGGACCTCGAGGGCAAGCTGAGCCCGCACGTGCTGCGCCACTCCTGCGCCACGCACATGCTCGACCACGGCGCCGACATCAGAGCCGTCCAAGAGCTGCTGGGCCACGCCTCCATCAGCACCACGCAGGTGTACACCCTCGTCTCCACCGAGCGGCTGTGGGAGGTCTACCGGAACGCCCACCCCAGAGCCCAGCGTGGGCGGTAGCCTCACGAGATGGCCGACCAGACCCTCCTGTCCACGGTGCGCGACGAGCTGACCGTCGAGCGTGCCCGCCTCGAGGCTCAGATCGCGTCCCTGGAGCCCGGTCATGGCGCCAGCAGCCCGGACTTCGACGACAACTTCGCCGACTCTGGTCAGGTGGCCGCCGAGCAGGGCGAGAACAAGGTCCTGGCCTCGCAGCTGCGCTCCGAGCTCGACGAGGTCGAAGGGGCCCTGACCAAGCTGGAGGAGGGTACCTACGGTCGCTGCGAGACCTGCGATCAGCCCATCGCGGCCGCCCGCCTCGAGGCCAAGCCAGCCGCCCGCTTCTGCATCGATCACGCCTAGGCGCGTGCCGGGCGCAGCCCACCTCGTCAAGCGGTTCGTCGGCTCGCTGCGCCCCGGCGGCCCGGCGTCGACGGACGAGGCGTGGGTCGGCGATCTCCTGCTGGCGGCGGAGCACGACCTGTGGCGCTCGATGTCGGGCACCGACCGTCGGCACGCCACCGGGGTGGCCCGTCGGGTGGAGCGAAGCCTCGGCGCCGAGGCCGTCCGCCCGGTCCTGGCTGCGGCCCTGCTCCACGATGTGGGCAAGGTCTCGGCCGGCCTCGGCACCTACGGCCGGGTGATCGCCACCCTGTCGGCCACGGTGGCCGGCCGGGACATGTCCGCCACCTGGCGCACGCAGCGGGGGTTCGCCCGCAAGGTCGGCCTCTACCTGGAGCACGACCGGATCGGCGGAGATCTGCTGGAGCTGGCGGGCAGTGATGCGCTCACGGTGGCGTGGGCGCGCGAGCACCATCAGCCAGAGGAGACGTGGTCCGTGCCCCGACCGATCGCTGATGCCCTCAAGGCTGCCGACGACGACTGAGGGCACCCGCCCCCAGGAACCAGAGCGCAGCCACCACCAACCAGGTGCCGTTGATGATCACGGCGTCCGGGCGCTCCCGGAGGGCATGACCCGCCACGATGGCCGCCACCGCCGCCTGGTGGGCCCAGAACCACCGCCACCGCTGTTCGCGCACCACCGGCACCCACCGCACGATGATCCCGATCGCCACCGGGTAGCCGACGATGAAGAGGAGCGTGCTCAGCGCAGCCCGACCGCCCGCTGGGCCCGGTCCAGGGTGACGGTCGCCACCGTGCGGGCCCGGTCCGCACCCTTGGTCAAGAGCTCGGCCAGCGCGCTGGAGTCGGCCGAAACCTCGGCGTAGCGCTGCTGCACGGGGCGGAGCAGCTCGATGACGGCGGCGGCAGCGTCGGCCTTGAGAGGGCCGTACTGGCTGTACTCCGGAACCAAGGCCTCGGGAGTGGTGTCGGTGGCGACCGCCAGGATCTCGAGTAGGTTCGACACCCCGGGCTTGGCGGCCTTGTCGAAGCGAACCTCGCTCTCGCTGTCGGTGATGGCCCGCTTGAACTTGCGCTCGATGACGGCCGGCTCGTCGAGCATGAGCACCGTGCCCTGCGGGGAGTCGATCGACTTCGACATCTTCCGGGTGGGGTCCTGGAGGTCCATGATCCGAGCGCCCACCTTGGGGATGTCGGCGGTCGGGACGATGAAGGTGGGGCCATGGCGGCTGTTGAAGCGTTCGGCCACGTCTCGGGTGAGCTCGAGGTGCTGGCGCTGGTCGTCCGCCACCGGCACCCGGTCGGTGTCGTGGAGCAGGATGTCGGCCGCCATGAGAGCGGGGTACGTGAACAACCCGGCGGAGACGAACTGCTGCTGGCCGGACTTCTCCTTGAACTGGGTCATGCGGCTGAGCTCGCCGAAGCTGGCCGTGCACTCCAGCAGCCAGGCCAGCTGGCTGTGCTCGGCCAGGTGGCTCTGCACGAACAGGGTGCTCTGGTCGGGGTCGATGCCGCTGGCCAGATAGAGGGCGCCCGTGTCGAGGGTGCGCTGGCGGAGGACGTCCGGGTCCTGGGGCACCGTGATGGCGTGCAGGTCGACGATGCAGAACACCGAGGTGGTGGCGGCCTGGTCGGCCACGAAGCGCCGGAGGGCGCCTAGGTACGTGCCGAGGGTCAGCTCACCCGAGGGCTGGATGCCGGAGAACACACGAGGCGCCACGGCGGCGAGCGTAGGGGAGCGGCCGTCACCCACCGGCCACGGTTCCGCGAACCACACCGATGTGATTAGCATTGGCCCCGATGCCCTACGAGGTGACCACGCCGGTCTTCGAAGGTCCCTTCGACCTGCTGCTGCACCTGATCCTGCGCGAGCAGGTGGAGCTCTACGACATCTCCCTCACCAAGATCGTGGACGCCTACCTGGCCGAGCTCGATGCCCTGGAGCACTTCAGCCTCGACGTGGCCACGGAGTTCCTGCTCATCGCCGCCACCCTCATCGAGCTCAAGACCCGCCGCCTGCTGCCCGGGGACGACGACCTCGACCTCGACGACGAGCTGGCGCTGTGGTCCGAGCGAGACCTGCTCCTCACCCGCCTAGTGGAATGCAAGACCTTCAAGGACGCCGCCGTCGCCCTGCAGCACATCGCCAACAAGGCCGGTCGCTCCTATCCCCGAGTGGCCGGTCCCGACGACCGCTTTGCCGAGCTGACGCCCGACCTCCTCGCCGGGATCAGCCCCGCTGACGTGCGGGCTGCCTTCCTCCGGGCCGTCACCCCGAAGCCCCAGG
>JBDSUN010000251.1:0-4615 GCA_039927735.1 Acidimicrobiales bacterium
GGCCGACACGGTCTGGGAGGAGCACCGGGCGTGGGGCGGCGTGGCCGAGATCGTCCCCGAGCCGCCTTCCACCTACTACTACCGCCAGATGTACGGCTGCTTCTTCCGCGACCAGCACGGCATCGACTCGCTGGACAAGGTGGGCGAGGACAACATCACCTTCGAGACCGACTACCCCCACACCGACTCGACGTGGCCCGACACCAAGGCCGTCGCCACCAAGCTCATGGAGGGCGTCCCCGCCGACGTCGTCGAGAAGATCATGCGCGGCAACGCCCGCCGCATGCTCTCCATGGACTAGCGCGGGGGCCGGCTCAGGGTGGTGACGGCTCGGACGTCGTCGTGGAAGCCGAGGTCGCGGTAGAGGCGCAGGGCGCCGGTGGGGCTCTCGGCGTCGACGCCGAGGATGGTGCGCTCGAAGCCGGTCTCCGACGTCGCGATCCTTCGCAGCACCTCGGCCGTGAGCCAGCGGGCCACGCCCTTGCCGCGCCACGAGCGTCGGGTGCCGACCGTGTTGATCCAGGCCTCCACCGGAAGGAGCTCCCAGTCCTGCGGGTAGGCGGCCGTCAGCACGAGGGAGACCACCTGGCGGCTGATCGGCTCTACGGCCAGAACCGACAGGTCTGGCCGGAAGCTCCTGTGGCCCGTGTACCACTGCTCCCACGCCTCCCGGGAGCGGGGCTCGCTGCCCCAATGGTCGGCGAAGGCCTCCATGTGGGCGAGGCGGGCTTCCTCATCGAGGTCGGCGCTCCACGGCACCATCTCGAGCCCGCCCACCGCCGGCCGCTCGGGGACCGGGTCGGCCGTCGGGCGCGCTACCTCAAGGAATCGGCGCACGGGCTCGAAGTCGAACCGGCGGGCCAGGGCGGCTACGTCGACCTGGTGGTCGGCGGCATCGGTCTCGACCTTGGCCGGGAGGTCGCCGGCAAAGCCCGCCGCCACCTCGGTGGCTCGCTGCACCATCCACTCGAACAGCTGGGATCCGATGCCTCGGCGCCGGTGGCTGGGTCGGACACCGCCCCAGCACGACACCTTGTGGGCGGAGCGCTCGCCGAGCATGGCCTTGAGCCAGACGAAGCCCACCAGCTCTGGCCCGTCCCAGACGAAGGTGGCGTCGGTCTCGGGGTGCGACCAGATCGACTCCCACTCGTCGGCCAGGTCGTCGAGCTCATAGGTCTCGCCCCGTTGGTCGACCGACTCCATGGCGGCCAGCAGGGCCACCCACTCAGGATCGTCAGTGGGCAACGGCGCCGTCCCGCGCAGCTCAGCCATGCCACCGATCCTGGCACCACGGGAGTCGGCGGCGGGAGCGAATAGCGTCGGACCGATGGACGCCAGCTCGCTCACCACGATCCGGTACGAGGCCGCCGATGGCGTGGCGACCATCACCCTCGACCGGGCCGATCGGCACAACGCCTTCACCTCCGTCATGTGCGACGAGATGGCAGCGACCTGGGCCCACGTGCGCGAGGACGAGTCCGTGCGGGCGGTCGTCGTCACCGCGAGCGGCGACAAGGCGTTCTGCACCGGCGTCGACCGCTCCGAGGTGCCGGCCGACGACGGCGCCGAGTACGCCTTCGACCCGCTCACCTACGTCGACCCCGGCGGTCGCCTCGGGCCGCGCAGCAACGGCTGCTGGAAGCCGGTGGTGGCGGCCATCAACGGGATGGCCTGCGGGGGCGCCTTCTACCTGCTCGGCGAGGCGGACATCCTCATCGCCGCCGACCACGCGACCTTCTTCGACCCGCACGTCACCTACGGCATGTCGGCCGTGTTCGAGCCCGCCCTGATGTTGCACCGCATGCCCTTCGGCGAGATCATGCGCATGACCCTGCTCGGCAACCACGAGCGCATCAGCGCGGCCCGAGCTCTTGAGGTCGGCCTGGTGACCGAGGTGGTGCCGCTGGCCGATCTGGCCGCCAGCGCCCGGCGCGTCGCCGCCGCCATCGCCTCGCAGCCGCCCACCGCGGTGCAGGCCAGCCTCCGCTCGCTCTGGGCGGCGCGCGAGCTCACGCGGATGCAGATGCTCGACGTCGGCAACACCTTCCTCAACCTGGCCATGAGCAGGGACGCTCTGGCCGAGGGCCAGGCCGTCTTCACCTCCGGCCAGCGCATCGACCCCACCGTTCGGTGACGCTCGCCGCCACGGTGCGGGAGGCCGCCACCCGCTTCGGTCCCCGTACCGCCTTCGTCGACCCCGATGGGTCGAGGCTGTCCTACGCCGAGCTCCATGCGCGCTCAGACGAGGTGGCCGCCGGCCTGCTGGCCGCGGGGGTCGGCCCCGGCGACGTGGTGGTCCTGCGACTCCCCTCGGACTCCGCCTACGTGGTCGCCTATGCGGGCGCCGCCAAGATCGGCGCCATCACCGCCGGGGTGAACCCGCGCCTCACCGAACCCGAGCAGGACGCGGTGGCCGAGGTGGCCGATGCCGCCCTGACGCTGTCGACCGCGCACGAGGTCGAGGGGCTACGTCGATCGACCCCGGTGGTTCCCCGTCAGGACGATGCCGACCAGCCCGTGGCCCTCGTGTTCACCTCCGGCACCACCGGCCAGCCGAAGGGTGCACTGTTCCGGGGGCGTCAGCTTGCCGCCATCACCCGCATCGACGTGGCCGACGCCTGGGGCGATCCCGCTGCCGCCCCCACGTCGATGCTGGCCGGCACCCAGTTCGCCCACGTCGGCTTCATGACGAAGCTGCCGTGGTACTTGCGCCTGGGCACCACCACCCACGTGCTGGGTCGCTGGCGGGCCGCCGACGCCCTGGCCTGCGTCGCCGAGCATCGCATCCCGTCCATCGGTGGCGTCGCCCCGCAGATCGCCCTGCTGCTCCGGGAGGACCTGGAGGCGCATGACCTCACCTGCGTGCAGAGCCTCATCGTGGGGGGCTCGGCCTCCCCGCCCGCACTGGTGCGCGAGGCGCGCGAGCGCTTCGACGCCGGCTACTCGATCCGTTACTCCTCCACGGAGAGCGGCGGGTGCGGCACCGGCACGGCTCCAGATGCCGACGAGGAGGAGGCCCTGTTCACGGTCGGTCGACCTCGAGGCGGCATCGAGGTGGCCATCCGCGACGACGACGGACCGCTGCCGGCCGACGAGGTCGGTCAGATCTGGCTGCGATCGCCGACGGCCATGGTGGAGTATCGCGGCGATCCGGAGGCCACCGCCCACGCCTTGGCCGAGGGCTGGTTGCGCACGGGTGACCTGGGGTACCTCGACGGCCGTGGGCTCCTCAGCTTGGCCGGCCGGCAGAGCGAGATGTACATCCGGGGCGGCTACAACGTCTACCCCGCCGAGGTCGAGGGCGTCCTCGCCGACCACCCCTTGGTGGCGGAGGTCGTCGTCGTCCCCCGACCCGATGACGTCATGGGCGAGCTGGGCGTGGCCGTGGTCGTCGCCAGCGATCCCGGGCGCCCTCCCACCCTTGCTGAGCTCCGGTCCTTCCTCGAGCCCCGGCTGTCCCACCACAAGCTCCCCGAGGCCGTGCGCGTGCTCGATGCCCTGCCTCTCACCGCGATGCAGAAGGTCGACCGTCGGGCCTTGGTGGCCGAGGAGTCGCGATCCGAGCGCTGAGAGGTGTCATGCTGGTGCGGTGAGCGGTCAGCACGTCGCCCGGCACCTGCAGTCGTCGGCACCGGCGAGACGGCCCCGCTGGCCGCTCCCAGTCCTGGCCGTCGGGCTGCTGTCGGGGGTGGCGGGCTTCGTGGCCTTCCGCCCGGGCACCGCCGAGGTGGACACTGGCCCGTCGACTGCCCTGGCCTCGGAGAACGGGGACATCGCCCTGTGCTCACGCGCCTCGCTGGGAGAGCGGGCCGGGCTCGTGCTGGTCGTCGGCCTGCCCGGGGTGACCGGCGCCGACGACCCGCTCGTCGACCGGCTGGTGGCGGCCCACGTCGGTGGGGTGATGCTGCGCGATGAGAACATCCGCAACGAGGACCAGGCCCGGGAGCTGGTGACCGGTCTACGGGATCGGCTGGGCGAGCGGCTCCTCGTCGCAGTGGACGACGAGGGAGGACGCGTCACCTCGATGGGCGAGCTCGGCCAGTCGGTCATCTCCGCCCGACGGCTCGGCCAGCGCGGCCCCCAGGCGGCGCTGGAGGCGGGCCAGGAGCTCGGCAAGCTGGCCGCGTCCGTGGGCATCGACTGGGTGTTCGCACCCGTTGCCGATCTCGACGACGGACCAGCCTCCGGTGTGATCGGTGATCGATCCTTCGGTGACGACCCCGTCACGGTGGCGGAGGCCGCCACCGCCTTCGCCCAAGGCCTGCGGGCCGAGGGTCTGGCCGTCACCGCCAAGCACTTCCCCGGCCACGGTGGCGACGGCGACCCACACGTCGGCGGGGCCGTCGACGACAGTCCGCTCGACGATCTGGTCGAGGAGGATCTCGTGCCCTTCACCGCCCTGATCGACGACGGAGCCGAGGCCGTCATGGTGAGCCACGTCACCTACCCGGAGGCCTGGGACGAGCTGCCCGCCAGCCTCGAGCCGCGGGTCTACGAGCTCCTCCGGGCGCAGGGCTTCGGCGGCGTCGCCATCACCGATGCGCTCGGGATGGGGGCCATCCACGCCCGCTGGGGGTTCGACGCCGCTCCGGCCATGGCGGTGGCGGCGGGTGCC
>JBDSUN010000252.1:0-9973 GCA_039927735.1 Acidimicrobiales bacterium
CACTGGACCGAGGGCTGCATCGGATCGATGGAGGGACTGTTCTTCGAGGCCTCGGCCACCACCCCGTTCCACTTCCTGACCCAGGTGGAGCTCAGCGCCGCCCCCAGCGCCGCGCAGCGCGACCTGCCGTACGGCACCTTCGACATCGACAAGGGCGTCCGTCACCTCCAGCTCATGGGGGTGCGCTACTACCTCTCCACCTCCGCCCAGGCCACGACCGCCGCCCGCGCCCACGCCGACCTCACCGAGCTGGCCACATCAGGCCCGTGGGTCGTGTTCCAGGTCGCTGACTCCGAGCTGGTCGAGCCACTCGACAACGAGCCCGCCGTGCTGGACGGGGTGGACGACGCCCAGCACGACTGGATCTGCCGCACCACCGACGCCGACGACAAGTGCGCCGGCCCTGCGGTCACTTGGTACCAGGACCTGGCCCGCCAGGACGTCCTGCTCGCCTCGACCGGCCCCGATGCCTGGCAGCGCGTGGACACGGACGATCCCGATCCCGAGGAGCGGCCCGTCGAGCCGGTCGAGGTGAGCGCCCTCGATGTCGGCGTCGACGGCCTCTCCTTCGACGTCGACCAGGTGGGGTCGCCGGTGCTCGTCAAGGCGTCGTACTTCCCGAACTGGCGGGTCTCCGGCGCTGAGGGCCCCTACCGCGTCGCCCCCAACCTCATGGTGGTCGTGCCCACCGCCGAGCACGTCGAGCTGAGCTACGGCCGGGAGCCGATCGAGTGGATCGCGTACGCCTTGACGGCGCTGGGCATCGGGCTGGCGGTCCTGCTCGCCGTCCGGCCGCCGGTCCGGGGCCGACGTGATCCGGCCGAGCCGCTGGCCTCGCCTTCCGGTGGGTCGACCGATGCCGCTTCCGCGCCGTCCTCCGAGCCTCCGGCCGCTCGGCACCGCGCCCGTTGAGCGAGCGCCTCCGGCGTGCGGCCGTGGTGGCCCTCGTGCCCACCGCCGCCGACATCGGACTGCTCGTCCTGCTCCGCCAAGGGGCGGGGTGGATCCTCGTGGTGGCCGACCTCACGGCCATCGCCGTGGCCTCGGTGCTCTCCTACGGGCTCCACCGACGCATCTCGTTCCGATCCGACCCGTTCGTGCGCTGGGTGCGGATGCCGGCGGCCTTCGTGGCGGTGGCGATCCTGGCCGCCCTGGTGGACGTGGCGGTGCTGCGGGGCTTGTTCGCCGCCCAAGAGTTCTCGGCCACCTCGACGTTGCTCGGCGCAAAGGTGGTGGCGCTCGGCGCGGCCGCCGTCGTCCGCGTGGTCCTCTACCGCGCGCTCCTGCTCGACGCCGTGCGGCGGACGTTGCAGGAGCGGGTCGAGCGCCCGCTGGCTCCGGGTCCCTTGCGGGCCACCGTCGTGGTGCCGGCGCTGGACGAGGCCGTCGGGATCGGTGCCACCATCGCTGCCATCCGCGCCGCACTGCGCCCCCTCGCTCTGGACGGTGGCGTCGAGATCGTGGTGGTGGACGACGGCTCGTCGGACGGGACCGCCGACGCCGCCCTTGCCGGTGGGGCAGACCAGGTCGTGTCGCTGCCCGTCAACCGGGGCAAGGGCGCTGCGGTCCGGGCTGGCGTGGAGGCGGCGCGCGGCCGCTCGATCGCCTTCACCGACGCCGACCTCGCCTATTCGCCCGATCAGCTGCTGGGGATCATCGCCGAGGTCGAGGCGGGTTGGGACCTCGCCATCGGGAGCCGCCGCCACCCGAGCACGGAACGGGTGCAGGGCGCCGGCGTGCTGCGGGATCTCGGCAGCCGGGGCATCAACCTGCTGGCCATGGGGGTGCTGCTCAGCCATCCCCACGACACGCAGTGCGGTCTCAAGGCCTTCCGATCGGACGTCGGCAAGACGGTGTTCGCCCTCGGGCGGGTTGACGGCTTCGCCTTCGACGTGGAGGTCCTGCACATGGTCGAGCGACACGGCTTCTCGGTGACCGAGGTGCCGGTGCGCCTCTCGATGGGGGAGCGATCGACGGTGCGGCTCGTCCGCGACACCTTCCGCATGCTGCGTGACCTCTGGCGCATCCGCCACTGGTCGGCCACCGGCGCCTACGAGCTCCCGGCTCAGGCAGAGGTGACCTCCCCGGTAGGGTGACCGGCCGATGCCCGACCTCGACGCCATCTTCAAGGCCTACGACATCCGGGGGACGACGCCAGACCAGCTCGATGCCGAGGTCGCCCGGGCGGTGGGCGAGGCCTTCGCCGTCTTCGCTCGCGGCCAGGCCGGCGGCGCCGAGAAGGTGCTGGTCGGACGGGACATGCGGGCCTCCGGGGTCGACCTGGCGGCCGCCTTCATGGACGGGGTGCGGTCCCAGGGGCTGGATGTCGTCGAGCTCGGCCTGGCGTCCACCGACCTCGTGTACTTCGCGGCCGGCCAGATGGACTCGCCCGGTGCCATGTTCACGGCCTCTCACAACCCGGCGCAGTACAACGGCATGAAGCTGTGCTTGGCCGGGGCCAAGCCGATCGGCGAGGACTCCGGCCTGCGGGAGATCAAGCGCATGGCCGCTGACGGGGTTCCTCCCCACACCGGACCGTCCGGCGATCACCGCTCGCTCGATCTGCTGGGGGCCTTCTCCGACCACGTCAGGTCCTTCGTCGACCTGACGGCGCTGCGACCCCTCAAGGTGATTGCCGACACCGCCAACGGCATGGGCGGCCTGGTGGTGCCCGCCGTGTTCGACGGCCTGCCGTTCGATCTCGAGGTGCTCTACGGCGAGCTCGACGGCACCTTCCCCAACCACCCCGCCGATCCGATCCAGCCGGAGAACCTGCGCGACCTGCAGGCTCGGGTGCTGGAGACGGGGGCCGACATCGGCCTCGCCTTCGACGGCGACGCCGATCGCGTCTTCCTCGTCGACGAGCTGGGAACGCCGGTGTCGGGGTCCACCACCACTGCCATCGTGGCGGTCGGTGTCCTCGAGAAGCACCCCGGCGCCACCATCTTGCACAACTGCATCTGCTCCAAGGCAGTCGCCGAGGTGGTGCGCGAGCACGGCGGCCACCCCGTGCGCACCAAGGTGGGCCACAGCTTCATCAAGGCGGTGATGGCCGACACCGGGGCCGCCTTCGGTGGCGAGCACTCGGCGCACTACTACTTCCGGGACAACTACCGGGCCGACTCCGGTTCCATCGCCGCCCTGCTCGTGCTGGAGCAGATGGGCAAGGCCGGCGTGGCCCTGTCCGAGCTGCGACGTCCGTTCGACCGGTACGCCGCCTCCGGCGAGATCAACACCGAGGTCGCCGATCCTGCCGCGGTGATCGAGCGGGTGGCCGGCGAGTACCCGGCTGACGCCCAGGACCGGCTCGACGGCCTCACGGTCGACCTCGGCGACTGGTGGTTCAACCTGCGAGCCTCCAACACCGAGCCCCTGCTCCGACTCAACCTCGAGGCCGCCGATGCGGCAAGGTGTGCCACAAAGGTCGCCGAGGTCCGAGCCCTCATCGACGCCCCTTAGATCCAAGGAGTCCCCCATGACCCTCGACCCCCAGCTCCTCGAGATCCTCGCCTGCCCCGATGACAAGGGCCCGCTCCTGTACTTCGAGGACGAGGATGCCCTCTACAACCCACGACTGAAGCGTCGGTACGCCATCAAGGACGACATCCCGATCATGCTCATCGACGAGGCGGAGACGGTCGTCGACAACGAGCACGAGCGCCTCGTAGCCAAGGCCGACAGCCAGGGCATCCACCCCACCTTCGAGGCGTAGCCCAGATGTCCGGGCTTCTCGACTCCGTGGGGATGTTCGACCTGGCCGCAGCCCTGCCCGAGCAGGTGGCGGCCGCAGCCGCGCTCGGTGCCGAGGTCGACGGCCTCCCCGCCCACGACGACGTGGAGCACGTCGTCGTCCTCGGCATGGGCGGCAGCGGTGTGGCCGGCGACATCCTGGCTGCGGTCGCCGGGCCGTTCATGGCCGTGCCGGTCACCGTCGTTAAGGGCTATGAGGCCCCCTCCTCGGTGGGCGATGGCACCCTCTGCTTCGCCATCTCCTACTCGGGCGACACTGAGGAGACGGTGGAGGCGGCGCAGGCGGCCGCCGCGGCCGGCGCCCGCATGGTGGTGCTCTCCACGGGTGGCGAGCTCGGCGCGCTGGCATCGTCGTGGGGCGCTCCCCACATCCAGCTGCCCGAGTGCCCCATGCCGCGGGCGGGCGTCGGTTCGCTGAGCGTCCCGCCGCTCATCGTGCTGGAGCGGATCGGGATGTTTCCGGGCGCGACCCAGTACGTGGCCGACGCGGTCGACCAGCTCAAGCGGCGCCGCGACAAGCTGATCGTGGACGGGGGTCCCGGCCAGCGCGTCGCCAGCGAGATCGGCCGAACCATGCCGGTGGCCTACGGAGGCGACGCCCTCGGGGCGGCGGCGGCCTACCGGTTCAAGTGCCAGGTCAACGAGAACGCCAAGGCGCCGGCCTTCTGGGCCGCCGTGCCCGAGATGGCGCACAACGAGATCTGCGGGTGGGGCCAGCACGGCGACGTGACCCGGCAGGTGATGACCGTCGTGCGGTTCCGCCACGCCTATGAGCACCCGCAGGTCGCCCGGCGCTTCGAGCTCACCTACGACATCATCGACGAGGTGGTCCACGCCGTCATCGACATCGACGCGGAGGGTGACGGCGCCCTCGCCCAGCTCTTCGACCTCATCCTGCAGGGCGACTTCGTGAGCCTCCACATGGCCGCCGACGCCGGCGTCGACCCCGGGCCCATCCCAGTGCTCGTCGACCTCAAGGCGGCACTGGCCCGCTGAGGTCCACTATCCTCGTCAGCCGGGCTGATCAGGGTGCTGCCTGCTGCAGCCAGCCCTCCGCACTTCCGCACACCACGAACCGCACGCCATCATCGGCGCGCCCGCCCGGAGGAACGAATGACGAACAACCCTGATCAAGACTTCAAGGTCGCCGACCTCTCCCTCGCCCCCTGGGGTCGCAAGGAGATCGAGCTGGCCGAGGTCGAGATGCCCGGCCTCATGGCCCTTCGGGCCGAGTTCACCGACTCGACGCCGCTCGCTGGCGCCCGGATCACCGGCTCCCTGCACATGACCATCCAGACGGCCGTGCTCATCGAGACGCTCACGGCCCTCGGTGCCCAGGTGCGCTGGGTCAGCTGCAACATCTTCTCCACCCAGGACCATGCCGCCGCGGCCGTCGCCGTCGGCCCGGAGGGCACCGTCGCCTCACCCGCCGGCGTCCCCGTCTTCGCCTGGAAGGGGGAGACCCTCGAGGAATACTGGTGGTGCACCGAGCAGGTGCTGTCGTGGCCCGACGGTGGCGGCCCCAACATGATCTTGGACGACGGTGGCGACGCCACCCTCCTCGTGCACAAGGGCGTCGAGTTCGAGAAGGCCGGCGTCGTGCCCGACGCCACCGAGGACGATCCCGACGAGTGGGGCGTCATCATCGACACCCTGAAGCGCTCGCTCGCCGAGGACCCGAACCGGTGGACCACCATCGCCAGCCAGATCAAGGGCGTCACCGAGGAGACCACGACCGGCGTCCACCGGCTGTACCAGATGTTCGAAGCCGGCCAGCTCTTGTTCCCGGCCATCAACGTCAACGACTCCGTCACCAAGTCGAAGTTCGACAACCTCTACGGCTGCCGCCACAGCCTCATCGACGGCATCAACCGCGGGGTGGACGTGATGCTCGGTGGCAAGGTGGCCGTCATCTGCGGCTACGGCGAGGTGGGCAAGGGCTCGGCCCAGTCGCTGCGGGGTCAGGGCGCCCGGGTCATCGTCACCGAGATCGACCCGATCTGCGCGCTGCAGGCAGCCATGGAGGGCTACGAGGTCAACACCCTCGAAGCCGTGCTGGGCACCGCCGACATCTTCATCACCACCACGGGCAACAAGTGCATCATCTCCGCCGAGCACATGGCGAAGATGAAGCACAACGCCATCGTCGGCAACATCGGTCACTTCGACAACGAGATCGACATCGCCGGCCTCGCCAAGATGAGCGACGTCCGCAAGGTCGAGATCAAGCCGCAGGTGCACGAGTTCGTCTTCCCCGACGGGCACTCGATCATCATGCTGTCGGAGGGTCGCCTCCTGAACCTCGGCAACGCCACCGGCCACCCGAGCTTCGTGATGTCGATGAGCTTCACCAACCAGGTGCTGGCCCAGATCGAGCTGTTCACCCGCACGGAGGACTACCCCCTCGGCGTCTACGTGCTGCCAAAGCTCCTCGACGAGCGGGTCGCCCGCCTCCACCTCGACGCCCTCGGCGTGAAGCTCACCCCGCTGGCCCAGGAGCAGGCCGACTACCTCGGCATCCCCGTCGACGGCCCCTACAAGCACGACAACTACCGCTACTAGTCGATCTCGATCCGTCCCACCGGAGATGGGCAAGGGCGCGGCGACGGAGGAGCGGTGCCGCTGGAGCCCTCTAGCCGAGGAACCTGGGCTCACTTAGCCGAGGTTGAGGAACCTGGACTCACAGGTGACCCCAGGTTCCTCAAGAGTCGGCAGATGACCTCTATTTCCTCGGCTGGCCGCTCTACAGGGCCTCGAGGTGGCCCGGGGGGACGTCCTTCGGGGTGGGTTGGCGCCTTCTGGCCGCTGGCATGGTCATCCTGTCGAGGTGCCAGTGGACGTTGGGGCCCACGGTGAGGGCGAAGGCGACCGTGCCGGCCCCGACGCTGCCGCCCAGGGCGGCGCCGACCGCGAGGGCGGTCAGCTCGATGCCGGTCCTGGCCACCCGTACCGAGCGGCCTCGCCGGGCCAGGCCGGTCATGAGGCCGTCACGCGGGCCAGGGCCGAGACCGGCGCCGATGTAGAGGCCGCTGCCCGGGCCGAACAGGTAGATCCCCACGACGAGGAAGCTCACCCGTTGCCACATGGCTCCTGGCGCGTCGACCAGGGCGAGGGTGACGTCCACGACCACCCCGATCACCAGCACGTTCAGCACCGTCCCGAGGCCCCAGCGCTCGCGGATCGGGATCCAGAGGAGGAGCACCACCACCCCCGTGAGGATGGTGACGACGCCCATGCTCACGCCAGTGCGGTTCGACACGCCCTGGTGGAGGACGTCCCATGGGGCCAGACCGAGGTCCGCCTGGACCATCAGGCCGATCCCGATGCCGAAGAGAGCCAGCCCGGCCAGGAGCCTGGGCAACCGCCGCCAGAGCTCGTCAGCGGGCGGGAACGGCAGCATCCCGGCACGCTACGGGGACGGTGTGTAGGTTCCGACGCGGTTTCGACCGTCGACCGGGCTCGTCCTCAGAAGCGAACGCGGACGACCTGGGCGGCGATGGTGCCGCCGTCCTCCCCCCCGGAGCTGGTGAGGTAGAGGGTCCCGAACTCGGCCCCGGCGGGGACGGTGAAGGTGACCTCCCCGCTGAAGTCGCCCAGCTCGCCGTCGCCGCGTCCGGTGACGAAGGTCTCGGCGATCGGTGCGCCGAGGTCAGTGCCGAACAGGAACACCCCGACGGTGCCCTCGAAGGCGTAGGCCCGGCCAGTGAGGGACTGGGGCGACGAGATGGCCTCGCCCGCGGCCGGCGAGGCCAGCTGGATCGATTCGGTCTCGGCGCCGATGACGAACCAGGTGTCGTCCTCGAGCTGTCGCACCAGCACCACGGTCGGGTCGCCGGCGGCGAAGGCGCGCACCTCGACCTCGCCCGATCGGGCGTCGCCCTGCTGGAAGGCGCCCAGGATCGGGTCGGAGAACCCGAGGGGACCCCGGGCGAAGACGTCCACGAGGGCGACCGGGTCGTCGAAGCGCTGCGAGGTCTCGGGATCGGGGAAGACGGGCGTCGCCGGATCGACCATCGCGAACGGCAGGGTCGTCGTGGTCGTCGCCTCCGTGGTGGTCGTGGTGGCCTCGGTCGTGGTGGGGGCTTCGGTGCTCGTGGTGGAGGTGCCTTCGGTGGCGACGGGCTCCTCGTCGTCGTCGCCCGTGAGGGCCAGCGCGCCCACCACCACGGCGATGACGGCTGCGGCCGATCCGAGGCCGATGAGCAGGCGCTTGCGGTGGTCGTCTCGTTGGGTGTCCATGACCTTCTCCTCGATGCGTTGTAGGGCGTCGGCCGAGGGCTCGACGCGTGACGTGCGGGCTTCGATGGCCTGTCGCAGGCGGTCCTCCGGGGTCATCGAAGGTCCTCCAGTCGCTGGGCCAGGGTGGCGAGGCCACGGTGGGCGTGGGTCTTGACGGACCCGGCTGAGATGCCGAGCGTGCTGGCGATCTCGGCCTCGCGGAGGTCGAGGTAGTAGCGCAGGGCGAGCACCTCGCGCTGGCGATCCGGGAGGGAGCGCAGCGCGGCGAGCACCCGGTCGTGGTCGCCGGCCAGCGGGGCGGCCTCCGGGCCGGCGGTGGGCCCGGGCACCGGTTGCAGGTGGCGCCGCGCCACCCGCGAGTGACGCAGGTGGGACCGGGCCCCGTTGAGCACGGCGCTCCGCAGGTAGGCGGGGAGTCGATCCCCGTCGGGTCGTGCCGAACCCCGTCGCCAGACTCGAACGAAGGCATCCTGCACGATCTCCTCGCAGGTGCCGACGTCATCGACGAGCAGCGAGGCCAACCGCACCAGGGACCGGTAGTGCGCCTGGTGCGCCGCACCCAGGTCGAGCGGGACGGGAAGCTCCGCAGTGCGGTCGAAGGCCGGAGCCATGGGGCCCATCATCACCCTGACAGACGCCCGGTGAGGGGATCGGGTTGACGCGGTGCCTTCGAGCGGTGTCTCAGCCCGTCTCTACCGTGGTCCGATGCGCCCACCCCCGTCCTTGCCCGTTCCCGCCGGCCTGGTCACCTGTCGAGCGCTCATGACCTACGACAGCGAGGCGCGCGAGGTGCTGACGGGTCTGAAGAACCGTGGCGAACGGGCGTGGGTCACCACGTTGGGCACGCGGCTGGCCGAGCTGGCTCCCGACGTCGATGGTCTCGTGGTCACGTGGGCACCAACGGGCGCCGGACGGCGTCGGAGCCGGGGCTTCGACCAGGCTGAGCTGCTCGCGCGAGCGGTCGCCCGGCGCTTGGGCGTCCCCACGATGGGCCTGCTGCGCCGTCGCCCAGGACCCGCACAGGCCGGACGATCGCTGTCCGACCGGCAGGCAACCCCCGGTTCGACATCCGGCGTCGGTGCGCTCGGCCGGTGCTGGTCGTCGACGACGTCGCCACCACGGGTGCCACCCTCGTCGCCGCCGCCAAGGCCTTACGAGCCGCCGGCACGTCCGAGGTGCACGCGCTGGTGGTCGCGCGAGCGCTGCGACCCGGCACGAACTACGGTCCCTGAGCACCACGCGACCCGGGAGGCATGCCCTTGGAGATCACCGTGAGTGCCCGACACACCGACATCTCACCTGCACTGCGGGCGGCGGCCGAGGAGAAGATCGGCCGCCTCAGTCGTTTTCTGGACGGGATGGATCGAGCCGAGGTGCACTTCTCCGAAGAGCACAACCCGCGGATCTCTGCCAAGGAGGTGTGCGAGGTGACCCTGGAGGGCCACGGGCACCACGTGCGCTGCAAGACCGCGGCGGCCGACGGGTTTGCGGCCGTGGATCTTGCCGTCGACAAGCTCGAGCACCAGCTCACCAGGCTGAAGAGCAAGCTGGTGCCCCGCAAGGGCGGACGAGCGAGCGGCGAGAGCCCGACGCTCGACGAGGACGAGCTGATCGAGCTCAGCTGACCCAGCGCCCTGGGTGAGAGCACCAACACGCAGCGTAGTGGGGCTGGCTGGGAAGTCACGAGTCCGGGCTATCCTCACCGGACTAGTCCGGCAGCGGGAGCGCCGGATGCCTGAGGAGGAACGTGGCCGACGTCGAGGCGCCGAACGGGACATCGCCGGATGCACGAGGCGGCATCCGGGTGATGATCTGCGACGACCACGCCCTGTTCCGACGTGGGCTGATCATGGTCCTCGAGTCCGAAGACGGCGTCGAGGTGGTGGGCGAGGCCGAGGACGGCGAGGAGTCGATCCGCAAGGCGGCCGAGCTGGCTCCTGACGTCATCCTGATGGACGTCCGCATGCCTCGCATGAGCGGCATC
>JBDSUN010000253.1:0-6233 GCA_039927735.1 Acidimicrobiales bacterium
GGAGGAGGGCAGTCGAGTGGTACATCCGCTCGACGTCCATGGAAGCCAAAGTCGACCACGTACCCGTGGCGGAATCGTAGAGTTCGGCGGGAAGCACCGCAACGTTGGGCTGGCCGTGGAACATGACGTTGTCGTACAGGCCGCCGCCGACGGCCAAGACCTCACCCGTGGGAAGGAGGCCCCCTTGGCGCTCCACGACGGCGCCGACGGGCGCGCCCTGCTCGATCCGGACCGGCTCCTCCGCCGCCGAGAGGCCATCGACGTCGGCGCCCGCACGGCTCCGCCGATCGCCCCCCTGCCGGGCGGCACCATCTACCTGTGCGCCACCGACGGCCACGGCGTGGGCGTGTCGCTGATCCAGTCGAATGCCGCCGACTGGGGTTGCCACCTCGTGGTGCCCGGCACCGGCATCTTCCTGCACAACCGTGGCATCGGGTTCTCCCTCGAACCCGGGCACCCTGGCGAGCTGGCGCCGGGACGGCGACCGCCCCACACGCTCTCCCCGTTGCTCGTGACCCGGACGGGCGGAGCGCTCGCCGCCGTGCTCGGGACCATGGGCGGCGACAGCCAGCCCCAAGTCCTGCTGCAGCTGCTCGCCCGCCTGCTGCACCACGACCAGGAACCGGGGCGGGCGATCAGTGCCCCGCGCTGGGTGCTGGAGCGCGACGGCACAGGGTTCGAGACCTGGGAGGGAGACGGGCCGGATCGTGTCGCCCTAGAGGCCGGTGCCCCGAAGAGGTGGGAGCCAGGTCTCGTGCAGCGCGGCCATGAGGTCCGGCACCTTCACCCGGGGGCCAACGTCGGGCACGCCCACGTCATCGTCGCCACCGCCCACGGCACCTGGGCCGGGGCCTCCGACGCTCGTGCGGGTTCAGGCGCGGCCGTCGGGGTCTGAGCGCTCGGGAGTCAGCGGCGGCCGTCGCGGGGGCCGCGCACGAAGAGCCAGATCAGGCCGACTCCGGCGACGACGGCCAAGACCTTGAACGAGCCCACCACGAGGAACACCGCCGAGCGCACGAGCACCACGGCCAGGATCCCGCAGGCGAGGCCGACGAGCAGCCACGTGCGGGGCGGGGTGCGACGAGCCATCAGGTGTAGCTGGGCGGCCGCTTCTCGAAGTAGGCCATGGTGGCCTCCACCTGGTTGGCGCTGCCGATGAGCGAGCCCATGGTGATCCGCTCGTCGTGCAGCTGCTCGGCCAGCGGCCGCCTGCCCGACAGGTTGAGGAGTCGCTTCCCCTCCCGCAGCGCTTCGGGGCTCTTGGTGACGAGGTCGGCGGCCAGCTCGAGGGCGGCGACTCGGGGGTCCTCGGCGACGCGGGTGGCCAGCCCGAGGGCCACCGCCTCGGTGCCTGACACCATGCGTCCGGTGAAGGTCAGCTCCTTGGCCACGTCGAGCCCCACCAGCGTGGGGAGCACGACGGTGCCCGTCATGTCGGGGATGAGGCCCCAGCGGGACTCGAGGACCTAGAGCTTGGCGTCGGGAGCCACGATCCGGATGTCGGCACCGAGGGCGATCTGCAGGCCGCCGCCCAGGGCGGCACCGTGGACGGCGGCGATCACCGGCACCTCCAGCTCCTGCCACACCCATGCCGCCTGCTGACCGAGGTGGGTGATGCGACCATCCGTCTCGCCGATGGTGCTGACCGTGCCTGGCTCCGAGCGCGCATCGCCACCTCCGGCCATGGCCTGGAAGCTGCCGAAGTCGAGTCCGGCGCAGAAGCTCCGGCCCTCGCCCGAGAGCACCACCACCCGCACCGCAGGATCACCCTTGAGCCCCTCGCCGGCCCCCACGATCCCCTGGAACATGGCCTGATCGAGGGCGTTCATCTTGTCGGGACGGTTCAGGCGAACCTCCGCGATGCCGTTGTCGATGGAGATGGAGACCCGGTCGGACATGGCGCCAGCATGCCAGTGCCTTCCCACATGCGCCCGTTCGCGGCAGACTCTCCCCTCGCAACGCCCGATGGCTCGCCGTCGGCTGCCCACCACGCCACCACCCCCCTGCTGATGCCTCTCCGACCACCCCGCCTGCCCCGCCGCGCCCGAACCGCGCGCGCCGCACTGGCCCTCACCTTGGCCGCGGGCCTCGCCACGGCGGCGACCCCAGCTCGCGCGGAGAACCCGGTCGTCCCGCCCGCCGCGCCAACGGCGCCCCTGCTGCTGGCGCCCCCCTCGCCCGACCTCCCTGGCCTGCCGACCACCGCGCTCGAGCTGGCGCAGGTGCCGGTCGCCAGCCCTGCCTTCACCCGCGCTGCCGATCGCTACGAACGGGCCCACCGCGCCCACGCCGAGGCCCAAGCCGGACGGACCGAGGCGGACCACGGCGTCAGCGGTCTGCACGCGCGGGTCGCCGAGCTGGAGGCCACCCGGGTGTCGGCCGAGGCGAGGGTGCAGGGCCTGCGCACCCGCCTCGTGGTGGTGGAGTCCTCCATCCAGCAGCTGGCCGTCGAGTCCTTCGTCGCCGGCGGGGCCACCGAGCGCGTGCACGAGGCCCTCGCCTCGGAGACGCCGGCCATCAGCGACGTGGACCGCCGGGACGTCCTCGGCGCCCTGTCCATGGACGTGCTGCTCACGGAGCGGGCTGCCTACCGGGCCCGGATCGACGAGGCCACCACCCGCGCCGCCACGGCGGTCGCCGACCTGGCGGCCCTGCGCCAGGCCCTCACCGAGGTGGACGCCTCGCGCCAGGTCGCCGTCGACCGGGAGGTCGGAGCGGCGGGGACCGTGGCCACCGACCGGGTGGCCTACGAGGAGTCACGGGTGCTGGCCACCGTCGAGGGCGTGGAGTTCCCCCTCGTCGCCCTCGACGCCTACTACCGGGCCGCCGGGCTCATCTCGGACGTGAACCCGGGCTGCGGGGTCCGCTGGTGGGCCTTGGCCGGCATCTCGAAGGTGGAGGGACGCCACGGCACCTATGGCGGCACCACGCTGCAGGCCAACGGTGACACCAGCCGCCGCATCATCGGCATCCAGCTGAACGGCACGAACGAGACGGCGATGATCGGCGACTCTGACGGTGGGGTGCTCGATGGCGACGCCGCCTTCGACCGCGCCGTCGGGCCGATGCAGTTCATCCCCCAGACGTGGAGCCGGTTCCAGGCCGACGGCAACGAGGACGGCACCCGCTCGCCGTTCAACCTCTACGACGCCACCATGGCCGCCGCCCAGTACTTGTGCACCTCGAGCGCCGGGCTCGACGGCGACGCCGGGCTGCGCAACGCCTACTTCTCCTACAACCACTCGCTGCCCTACGTGGACTCCGTGCTGGGGTACGCGCGCTTGTACGAGCGAACCATCCCCGTTCCCGATCCATCCGACTGACCGTTCGCGGCTTTCGTCCCCGTTGGCGCTCCGGCGGTTGTTGACATGGTGACAACAGGCTCCTACGTTTCCGCTGACCGGTGTGACCGGCGTCACCGGCCGGGGTTGCCCTCGGGCACCCGCCCAGCACTCGAACGCCGCCAGGGGGACATCTTGAAGAGCAAGCAGGGCCACGCACCGTGGCATCGGATCATCGGCCTGTTCCTGGGTCTGGTCCTGGTGGCGGCCGCCTGCGGCGGCAGCGACGATCCACCCGCAGCCGGCGGCCCCGACGACACCGGCGAGACGACCACCACCGCGGCCGACGAGGAGCCCGAGGGCACCCCGGTCGAGGGCGGCGAGCTGGTCTTCGGCACCGAGTCCGACGTCGCCACCCTCGCCCCCGGTGAGGCGGCGCAGCCCTCCGACAAGGTGATCACCCTGGGCATCTACGACCCGCTCACCTCCTACGTCGACGGAGAGATCGCGCCGTTCCTGGCCGAGTCGTTCGAAGCCAGCGAAGACCTGATGTCGCTGACGATGACGCTCCGCGACGGCGTCACGTTCCACGACGGCACCCCCTTGAACGCCGACGCCGTGGTCAAGCACTTCGATCGTCTCAAGGACCCCGTCACGGCCTGCCCCTGCCTGGACAGCGTGGCCATCATCGAGTCCATCGACACCCCGGCCGGCCCCGAGGGGCTCGACCTGGTGTTCAACCTGGCCACCCCCAGCGTGGCCTTCCCGGACCTCCTGGCCGGCTCCAGCGGCTTCATCGAGTCGCCCACGGCCGTGGCGGGTGGCCTCAACCTCAAGACTGGCGGGGTCGGCACCGGCCCCTTCACGCTGGCCGAGTTCAGCCCGGGTGAGCGCGTGGTCCTCGAGAAGAACGCCGACTACTGGGGTACGGACGAGGACGGCATTCAGCTCCCGTACCTCGACAAGCTGACCGTCGTCCCGATTCCCGACAGCGGCCAGCGCCTGGCCGCCCTGGAGACCGGGGAGATCGACATCTTCCAGACGGCCGACTCCAAGACCGTCAAGCAGGGTGAGGACGCCGGCTTCGCAGCGCAGAAGATCAGCGGCTCCAGCTCCACCATCGTGCTGCTCAACACCTCCAAGCCGCCCTTCGACGACGTGAGGGCCCGCCAAGCCGTCGCCTACTCCCTCGACAAGGACCTCATCAACGAGCTGGCCTACGACGGCGTGCGGGTGCCGGCCTATTCGGGCTTCGCCCTCGACTCGCCGTACTACAACCCCGACGCCGAAACCCCGCGATACGACCCGGAGAAGGCAGCGGCGCTGGTGGAGGAGCTCGGGGGCCTCGACTTCACCCTCGTCTGCATCCCCACCCCGGAAGCGGAGCTGATCCTCAACATCGCCAAGCAGCTCGGCGAGGACGTCGGGATGAACATCACGTTGGAGACCCAGGAGCAGGGGGCCTACGTCAACCGCATCTTCTCCAAGGGCGGCGACTACGAGGCAGCCTGCTTCCGCAGCAGCCACTTCGTCGAGCCGGATGCCATCCGCCCCGGCCTCACCACCGACGACGCCGGCAACCTCGTCTTCTACAGCAACCCGGACGTCGACACGCTGCTCGACGAGGCCCGCCAGACCGGTGACATCGAGGAGCGCCGCGCGAAGTACTTCGAGGCGCAGGAGATCCTCGCTGAGGAGGTCCCGATCATCACCACCCTGTACGACCTCTTCGGCAACGTCTACGACGATACCCGGGTCGGTCCGCCGCCCGCCGGCGAGCTGAACTCCCTGGGCGCCATCAAGCCTGGTCTGCTGTACACCGCGGGCGGCTGACGGCTCCGGCCGGCCACCCACCCTGATGCCCTCCGGGCCGAGGATCGACTGACATGACCATCGTTCGCACGGTGCTCGACCGCCTGGTCAAGCTGCTCGTGGTGGTGCTGATCGTGAGTTTTCTCACGTTCCTCCTCACCAAGCTGCTCCCCGGCAGTCCGATCAACACGATCCTCGGCCCCCAGGCCTCCAACCCCGAAGCCCGGGCGGCGCTGGAGAGCCAGCTCGGGCTCAACAAGCCGTTCTTCGAGCAGTACTTCTCCTACATCCACGGCGTGGTGGTGGAGCAGGACCTCGGCAAGTCCTACTCGCAGGACATCCCCACCACCACCTCGCTGGCAGCCCGCCTGCCGGCGTCGCTCCAGCTGATGGTGATGGCCCAGGTCATCTCGCTGCTCATCTCCGTGCCCCTGGCGCTGTTCAGCGCCTACCGCTCCAACTCCAAGACCGACAAGGCGATCACGGCGGGCGCCTTCGGGCTCATCTCCTTGCCCGGCTTCGCTCTCGCCGTGTTCCTCGTCTACTTCTTCGCCATCCAGCTCGGCTGGTTCCCCGCCTTGGGCTACGACCGGATCACCGGACCCAAGGGTGTGGGCGCCAACCTCAAGTCGGTGACCCTCCCGGTGGCCGTGCTGTGCGCGGGTCTCACCGCCGTCTACACCCGCATCCTGCGCAGCGACATCATCGCCACGTTGCAGGAGGACTTCGTGCTGATGGCCCGCTCCAAGGGCCTCCCCACCTGGCACATCCTCCTGCGCCATGCCCTGCGCCCGTCGTCCTTCTCCCTCCTCACGGTCTTCGGCATCAACTTCGGCACCCTCATCGGGGGGTCGGTGATCGTCGAGACGTTCTTCGTCATCCCCGGCATCGGGGAGCTGGCCGTGCGGTCGATCCTCCAGCGCGAGTACCTCGTCGTGCAGGGCGTGGTGCTGGTGATCGCCACCGCCTTCGTCCTGATCAACTTCCTCACCGACCTCCTCTACTCCGTGCTCGATCCCCGCGTCCGAAGGGCAGGTGCCTGATGAGCGATGTGATCTCCACCGTGGGGTCCGGCGAGGTGGCCACCCCACCCGCGCTGTCCACCGGCGAGGTGCCCAGCAAGGGGCGGAAGCGAGGCGG
>JBDSUN010000254.1:0-3855 GCA_039927735.1 Acidimicrobiales bacterium
GCGCCGCTTTGATGGACCAGTCGGTGCTGGCCGGCGTGGGCAACGTCTACCGGGCCGAGATCCTCTACGTGGCCGGGATCCATCCCATGGCGCCAGCCAACTCGGTGACGCGCGAGCAGTTCGACGAGATGTGGGCGACCCTCGTGGGCTGGCTGCGACACGGCGTCAAGGACCGCACGATCATCACAGTCGATCCCAAGATCGTCGGTAAGCCCCGCTCCCGCATCCGACGCCGCGAGGCCCTCTGGGTCTACAAACAGGACCGCTGCCGGGCCTGCGGCACCGAGATCCGCCGCTGGGACCTCTCCGGTCGCTGGGCCTACGCCTGCGAGACCTGCCAACCGCTCTGTTGATGGCCTCGCTTTGCGGCGCCGCCCTTCGGGCCGAAGCCTTGCCGCTCGGCTGACGCCTGCTCGCTGGCGCTCCCGACGGCGCCGGCACGTGGCCGGTCAGCGGCCTCGGTAGGTGGCTCGGGAGCCGGCGGCCTCTTTGTTGAGGCGCTTGGAGAGGTGGAGGCCCTCGAGGAGGAGCTCGACCGCAGCGGCGACCGAGGCGGCTGACTCGTCGCCCCCGGTGAGCTCGGTGACGGCCTCGCGCAGCGCAGGCTGCTGCTCGAGCAGGGCAACGTACTCGGCCGAGGTGACGTCCTCGCCGGCGTGGATGACGGCCCCCTCCTCGAACGAGGTGACGATGGGACGGAAGCGGTCGGGGGTGAAGCGGTCCTTGAAGACGGTGAGGACGGCCGCCTTGACGAGGTTCTCGGCGATCAACCCGTCGCGCCCCTCCTCCAGCGACTCGATCTCGATCTTGCCCATCATCGACGCCGGCAGCGCCTCGAGGTCGCTGACGCGCGGGGCGACGTCCTTCTCGCCGTGGCGCAGGGCGCGGCGGGCGGCGTTGGCCACCATCACCTCGTGGTTGGTGATGGTGAAGCGAACGGACACGCCGGAGCGCTGGTTGATGTGGGGGCTCGAGCGGGCGAGGTGCGAGAGGGTGGCCACGATCTCCGTCATGTAGTCGGGCACCGTCACGCGGATGCCCTCTGCCTCGAAGGGCGGTGCCTCCTCCAGCGCGATGGCCACCTCCGTGGCCACCTCGAGGGGGTAGTGGGTGCGGATCTGCGAACCGAACCGGTCCTTGAGCGGGGTGATGATCCGCCCCCGGTTCGTGTAGTCCTCCGGGTTGGCGGAGGCGAAGAGGATGAGGTCCAGCGGCAGGTTGATCTTGTAGCCCCGCACCTGGATGTCGCGCTCCTCGAGCACGTTGAGCAGGCCGACCTGGATGCGCTCGGCGAGGTCGGGCAGCTCGTTGATGGCGAAGATGCCGCGATTGGTTCGGGGCACGAGGCCGTAGTGGAGGGTGAGCTCGTCGGAGAGGTAGCGCCCCTCGGCCACCTTGATGGGGTCCACCTCGCCGATGAGGTCGGCGATGGAGGTGTCGGGGGTGGCCAGCTTCTCGCCGTACCGCCGGGACCGGTGCACCCACTCGATGGGGGCGTCGTCGCCCTGCTCGACCACCAGCTCGCGCCCATGGCGGGAGACCGGAGCGTACGGGTCGTCGTTGATCTCGGAGCCAGCGATGATCGGCATCCACTCGTCGAGCAGGCCGGTGAGGGCCCGGATCATGCGAGTCTTCGCCTGGCCGCGCTCGCCGAGGAAGATCACGTCGTGGCAGGCGAGGAGGGCGTTCTCGAGCTGCGGGAGGACGGTGTCCTCGTACCCCTTCACCACGGGGAAGAGCGCCTCGCCCGCTTGGATCTTGGCGATGGCGTTGCGCCGCAGCTCCTCCTTGACGGGCACGGAGACCCAGCCCGAGTGGCGGAGCTGGCCCACCGTGGCGGGGTCGGGATGGGCGGCCGTGGGCGTCATGGCGCCAACCTATCGCCGGGCCTGGGCTGCCGTCCCCACGATCGACCATGGCTGGAACCACCCAACGCCAGCGGGCAGCCTGGCCCGGTGCGGCTGCGCTGGTTCTTGACGATGACAGCCATCCTGGCCGCCGCGATCGGGGCCACCGTCGTCCTCAGCCAGCGCCTGGAGGGCAGCGGCGACAGCGGCGACCAGGTCGTGTCGGGGCCCGACGTCGCCGCCGCGCCCGGGGCAGCGTCGAGCACCACAGGCGAACCCACCGTGGCGCGGCCGGCGGGGCAGGTGCAGGTGAGCGGTACCGTCACCGCCGTCCACCTCGAGGGGGCGGTGATCGACCCGCACACCGTCGCGACGCCGCTCACGATCGTGTCCGACCGTGGCTTCGGCAACGGTGGCGAGCTGGCCGGCGTCGAGGTCGAGGGCACCGGCGCCACCGTCGTCTGGGACGGCGGACGTCCTTTCATGCTCTCCTCGGGGGGATCGATGATCCTCGACCCCGTGAACCTTGACCTCGTCACCGAAGGCCTGCGGCTGGCGCTGGGCGGCTCGGTGCAGGCGTTCACGCCAGGCACCTATCGGCTCGACACGCCGGTGGCGGTCGGCACCCGCGGCGTGGCCGCGGCGCGCGACTCGGTCACCTTCGACGCCAACGACCGCTCCTCGTTCGCGACCCGGGGTGACGCCGCCTTGTTCCTGTCACCCGACGCGCCGCGCCATCTGCTGGGCCCGGGTCTCGTCCATCTCGAAGGTGCGCTCGAGGTCGTCGCCGCCGACGGGTCGCGGCGCGCCACCATCCTCGACGCCGCTGCCGCCGCGTTCGACATCACCCTGTCGCCGATCCCGGGTGGCGGCTGGTCGATCACGGCCATCCTGCAGGGGGAAGTCGTCGCGGTCTGACCAGTAGCCTCGCGGCCTCATGGCCATCGAGCTGACCGGGACGTGGCAGGCCGCCGTCGCCGATGATGACCTTCGTCGCACCTGGCACGAGGACGGCTTCGACGACCACGATTGGGAGGCGGTGTCGGTCCCGGGCCACTGGCGCTCCGCGCCGGCCTTCGCGGGCGTCGACGGTCCGCTCCTCCATCGCCGGCAGTTCGACGCCATGGGCCCGGCCGAAGGTCGCCGAGCCTGGCTGACCTTCGACGGACTCTTCTACCAGGGAGACGTGTGGCTGGACGGCGGCTACCTCGGCGACACCGAGGGCTACTTCGCACCCCACACCTTCGAGGTCACCGACGCCCTGCGCCAGCGCGGCGAGCACCACCTCGCTGTCGAGGTCACCTGCGCGCGGCAGACCGATCCGACGGCCAAGCGGAACATCACCGGCGTGTTCCAGCACTGGGACTGCCTCGACCCCGACTGGAACCCGGGGGGCATCTGGCGGCCGGTGCGGGTCACCGAAACCGGACCGGTGCGCATCTCTCGCCTACGGGCACTGTGCCGGGAGGCGACCCCCGAGCGGGCGATCCTCGTGCTGCGGGCCACCCTGGACAGCGACGCCGCCCTGACGGTGTGGCTGCACAGTCGCCTCGGCGACCTCGACCACGCCGCCGACCAGCCCCTGGCCGCCGGTGCCAACGAGGTGGAGTGGACCCTCACCATCGACCGCCCGGCGCTCTGGTGGCCACGGGCCCTCGGCGACGCCACGCTCCACGACCTATCGGTGCGCGTCGTCCTGGCCGCGGCGGAGGGAGGCGGCCCCTCCGACGAGCGCCAGATGCGCACCGGCCTGCGCCAGGTGCGGATGCGGTCCTGGATGGCCACCGTCAACGGAGAGCGGCTCTACCTCAAGGGCTCGAACCACGGCCCCACCCGGATGGCGCTGGCGGAGGCGACCCCGGCCGAGCTGGCCCACGATGTCGACCTGGCCTGCGAAGCCGGCCTCGACCTCCTGCGGATCCATGCCCACATCACCCGGCCCGAGCTGTACGACGCGGCTGACGCCGCCGTGCTCCTCCTCTGGCAGGACTTCCCGCTCCAGTGGGGC
>JBDSUN010000255.1:0-3606 GCA_039927735.1 Acidimicrobiales bacterium
GGCTCGGCACGGGCGGCTCGCGAACGAGTCCCGGTGGAGCCACGGCAAGGTCGGGTACGAGGACCTCGTTGACCTCGCGCTGGCGGCGCTGCGACTGCGCGAGCGCGGCGGTGTGCTCGAAGGGCTGACCAAGGCGGGCTTTCGCTCTCGCAGCCTCGGTGGCGGCCCGTTCTGCGCCGGCAACGGCCGACGCGAGGTCGTCGTCCAGTCGGGCGATCCGGCGCTCCAGGGCGGTGATGATCCGCGATGGCTCCGCGTCGGCCCAGTCGGCGGCGGGCCAGCGCGTCTCGACCAAGCCGCCCGCAAAGCGAAGCAGGATCTCCGGCGCGATGACCCTCGTCGCTTCGACCTCGACCTCGAAGCCGCCCAGTTGCCCCGCAATCGATGTGCGCGTCTGGCCGAGCGGAGTCGCCTCCAGCAGCTTCGTAGCGGCGGCCGTAATATCGGCGCCGGCGTCGACACGCTTGTCGAAGGTGCGTCCCCCGACGGTCATCCGGAACTGGTCGCCGCGGGCGTCGACCCGTTGGCTGATGGCTAGCTCGATGCGGGTGGCCTTGTGGCGGAGGCTGGCTTCGTGCCGGTGCTCGGCTTCGAGGGCCTTGCGGAGCCGGTGTTGCTCGTCGGCGTGCGCGCGTTGGAGCCGGGTGAGACGGGCGACCTCAGCGTCGACGGCAGCCTTCTCCATTATGAGGGGGTTGCCGGTGGCGAGGGCCTTGACCTCGGCGTAGGAGAGGGCGGTGTCGCCGATGTCGTCGACCTCTCGTCCGCCGACGTCACCGCCGGTGACCTGGGCGATGAAGGTGGCCTTCCGCTCGAGGGTTTGCCACATGTAGGTGTCGAAGCTGCCTTCGGTGACGTACCGGAGAACGTGGACCTCACTGTTCTGGTTGCCTTGACGTAGGACGCGGCCGTCGCGCTGTTCGATGTCGGCGGGGCGCCACGGGCAGTCCAGATGGTGAAGGGCCGCGGCGCGGGCCTGGACGTTGGTACCGACGCCCATCTTCTCGGTCGAGCCGACGAGCACTGCCACCCGGCCGTCTCGGCACGCGGCGAAGAGCTTGGCCTTGGCTTCGTCTGTCGCAGCCTCGTGGATGAAGCGAACCTGCTCGGCCGGAACTCCGAGGCTGGCGAGCAGGTGGCGTAGCTCGTTGTAGGCGTTCCAGCCCGCCTGGATGACGGTGGCTCTCTCGAGCTTCCACACGCCATCAACGATCGCCATCGAGGCCGAGACGTTCCGCGTGACCACCGCGTCGTCGACGACCTCACCGGTCTTCACCCGATAGACGACGCCATCGTTCACGAAGCAGTCCTGCAGCTCGGCGCGATCTGCGGTGACGGACACCACGCGCACACGGTGATCCGTCAACGGTTGGTCGGCAGGGCGCAGAGCGAGGCCGTCGTCAAGACGCTGCTGAGTCTCGGCCCGTACATTCTCGAGCTGTGGTCCCGTCGCGTGCTCCGCGAGGCCCGGCGCATCCGGATTCACCGGGGCTTGGTGCGCTCGGAAGCGGGCATCCCAGAACGCCTCGTAGCGATCGACGATCTCCTGCTGGAGCTCGGGCTGCTCCCCGGTCGCGGCGGTGGTGTCTGGCGAGGTCGTCGTGGTGGTCGGACGCGGGTCACGCGTCGTCGAGGTCGTGTCAGGCACGACGATCTCGTCGCTGTCATCACTGCTGCACGCGGATGCGAGCATGCCAACGGCGACGAGCAGGACCAGGATGGTCAAGGGGCCGCGTGCCATCGCAGTTCTCCCGTCCGCTCCGGACCCGAGTCTGCGCGAAGCACCCAGACGCCTCACCCCATGACAGTCGTCACATAGGGTGACCAAGGTAACCGCGGGTTGCGGCGCCCGCTTGGCGGGGATGGCTGGCCTCTTCACGGTCAGGCCAGCAAGACCGGGAGCGTCGTCCGCCGATTCGTCCTGAACGGTAGGAGCCTTCGCTCGAGGGGAGGGACCCTGGCCTCGCTCTTGAGCGCGAGGGGAGGTCGTCACGCCACGTCCAGGTGGTCGCGCAGCAGGCTCTCGGCGCGGCGGCGGCGCTGGACGAGTCCATGGGCGGTCACGCCGCTACGGGCTGCGAGCTCGACCACCGGATGGCCGTCGACGCGGGTCCTCATGATGAGCTCGGCCGCTCCCTCGGCGATCACGCCCGTCTCCTCGGCGCTGGCCAGCTCCTCGACGAAGAGGCGGGAGATGACCTCGTCCTCTGCCGAGGTGGCGACGACATAGCGCCCTGGCAGGTCCACGATCGGTTCACGGTCAGCGACGAGCTGCTTGCGGATGTCGAACAGCAGGTTGGCGGCCACGGAGTGGACTCGGTGGGTGGGGTAGCAGCAGATCCGCTCCCAGGCGATCGCGACGACATCGCCGGCGGTGGTGTCCGGGTCGGCCTTGCCGAAGGCGACGGCAAGGCGGACGAGCCCGGGCATGAGTGCCTGGAGGACGACGCGAGCGGCCGCCCGGTCGCGTGCTGACCGGGCGACAAGCGCACCGAGGACCTCGTCGGCCCGATGGCGGTCACGCCGGAGGGTGAGGACATCGTCCACGGTGTCGAGTCCGGCGAAGGCAGGCTCGACCCTCCGCCACCGCTGGAGCGCGGCGCGGGCCGCGCAGCTGCCGCTGAACTGGCGCCACTCCTGGTCGAGAGCGGCGAAGATCGGGAACCGATCGTGCATGGCGCACCTCCTTGAGGGCCGCTCCCGGTGAGCGGTCTGAGCGCACGATGCGCGAGGGCCCTCACCGGCGGGCTCACCGGCGGGCTCACCCTCCAAGAATTTCTTCGGCGGCGCCTGCGTGAGTGTCGGGGGTTAGACGCCCGAGGGTTCTCACCCATGGGTGAGACCGACCACCCAGAGCGACATGCCTGACACGCATCGTGTGTCCGTCTCACCGTGGGGCTCACCGCGGGGCTCACCGTCTCACGTTTGATGTCACCGGTGAGACGGTGAGAGACCTTTGGGCCTCTCAAATCGCCTAGTCGCGCGTGGACACGAACCAGCTCGTACGCCTACATGCGGTCCCGCACCCCTCGGCGCCAGTCCGCCAAGCCGGGTTCCCGCTCGACCATCCCTACCTCGAGCAGTGCTGGGCGCCGGTGATCGGACCGACCAGCGTCCTGCTACTGCGGCGCTTGCCGGTGCTGTGGCGAGAGAACGTGAGCTTCGAAGTCTCGCTCGAGGAGCTGGCCGGGTCGCTGGGGCTGGGGCGCAGCACCGGGCGCAACGGCAGCCTGCAACGCACCCTGGATCGTCTCGTCCGGTTCCGGTTCGCGGCGGTCGAGGGACTCGGGGACCTAGCCGTGTTCAGCGAGGCGCCGCCCGTCCCTGCCCACCAGCTCGACCGGCTACCGGTGTGGTGCCAGACCCGGCACGTGCAGCTCCTCGGCACCCATCTCGACGGACTGGCGCAGCTTCACGCCGCCCCGGTGAGCCCCACCAGTCTCGCCGCCCGCCTCGACCGCCTCAGCCGACCCAGCCCGACCGGCCGACCCGTCCCGAGCCTGCACCGATGACCCTCACCACGCGCTCACCCGCCGCCCGCACCGCCGCCTCACCCTCTCACCGTCGCCCGACCGCCAACGTCGTCCCAACCCACCCCTCCAGCAA
>JBDSUN010000256.1:0-7854 GCA_039927735.1 Acidimicrobiales bacterium
CCGCCCGTGACCCCCATAGTCCGCCCGTAGGGTCACGCTAAGGTCACGCCGGCCTCGTCTGCGTCGTCACGATCTCGCTTCGGGGGCGGCGCCGACGGAACCGACGTCCGGACATCAGGGGGGTCCCGTTCGGGGGGTTCCCGGTGCAGAATGACTCCGTCACGATCGGCGAGGAGCTCCTCGCTTGTCGGAAGCGGGTCGAGCGCTCCTCGCTCGCATGACCACCGGCGACCTCGTGGATGAGTTCCAGGATGCCCTCGATGCCGACCGGGCCGCCGACCCGCTGCTGGGCGGACACGAGCCCGACGACGCCCTCGCCCTTCCCGCGTCCCGGCACTGGCGACTTCTGCAGCGCATCCACGCCCTGAGCGGCGGACAGCTCACGCAGCTCTTCGCCGGACTGCCTGGAGGGGACCTGGGCGCAGTTCAGCACCCCCATCCCGACGTCCTTCAGATCCTCCACCCGCGTCCGCTCCTGGACGAGGCCGCCGCCATGTCCGCGCGCTAAAGGGCTGGCGGGCTCCTCGTTGCCGAGACTCTCGCCGCTGGTCGAGCGTTCGGGCACCAGCTGTGGTTCGGGCGAGCGCAACGTCGGCCACTCTCTCGCCCGCATCGCCGGAGACCTGCAGATCAGCATTCACGTCATCAGCTCCTGAACGAGCCAGAGGCCCGCCGTCGGTGGCAACCCGGCGCGCACCGCCGGGGCGGCAGTACCTGGCGCCGTCGTGGCCCGTCATGGGCTGAGCCGTTCGGCGTCGGCGAGTTGCTTGTCGCCGTGGGGTTGGTGGTCGACGACCCGGCACCACAGGCCCGACAGCACCCGTTCGGCAGTGCCCCACTCCCAGATGGCTGTGCGGTCGCAGCCGGTTGCCGCGGCCAGCCAGTCGGCACGCTCGTGTAGGTCGTCCTCACCTGGAGCGTTGCGCATGAGCACGCCGAGGTCGTACTCGGGCTCCGCCATCACGCCTTCGGGGTCGATGAGCCTGAACGTGCCGTCTTCGGCTTGCAGTGCGTTCAGCTCGTGCAGGTCGCCGTGGCACAGGACGGCGCGGGTGTCGTCGTGGGCGTCGGCGCGCCGCTCTGCACAGGCGATGGCGTCAGCTAGGACGCTCTCGGAACAGGCCCTGTCGCTCTGCTCCCACACCTGCTCGAGACGTTCGATCGTCCACCGTGCCCGCTCCGAGCCGCGCTGCAAGCGAACGCTCGGGTCGACGGGTCGCCACATCTGCTTGACGGCGTCGAGCAACAGCTCGTGACGTTGCCGGCGTGGCAGCCCGAGGTCGTACATGGACGGTCCCAGCCGCTCGAGGAGCAGCGCGCGTCGATCCCTGTCGGCGTGGAGCACTCGAACGCAGCCGTGGCCGTCGGCGAGACGCAGGACGGTCGCCTCCAGCACAAGCTTCTCGGCGTCGCTTGGCGGTGCGAGCTTGAGCACGACAGCGCTGCCATCCGCCGTCGTCGCCTCGACGACGAGCGCGTTCATGCCGAAGCCATCGCACGAATGCCCGATGGCGAGCGACCAGTGCGACGCCATCTCGCTCACCAGCTCGGGCAGCGTGTCGAGCCACAAACTCTCGCCCGCAGCGATTCGCGCCTTGCGCAAGGAAGACGAGACCTCGATCACCACGCCGATCGTTGTAGTCCCCGCAACACCCGATCGCCGATGAATTGCAGGTGGAGCGACCGAAGCCCGGCTGTCCGCCTGACAGCGCAGATCGTCGGCGTCCCCGAAGTGCCGTTAGTCAGCAGTGCCGGTCACGACCTCTGCCGCCCCGGCGCGGTGCGCCGTCTTGCCGCTCGAGACCCGGGTCAGCCGTGGTGTGCCGAGTCGTCTCGTATCGCCCTGTCACCTCGGATCCCGCTCCGCAAGGTCACGCTAGAGCCACGCCGCTACAGGCCCGCCAGGTCATCAGCCGTGCTCCACTCGCCGAGGAGCTGCACGTCGAGAACGACGCCCGCAAGCTTCTCGGGGAAGATGGCAATGATGCTGTCGACTCCGGTGGCCGACGGCGAGCGGATGGCTTGGAAGGCGTGCTCGTGGGTGGCCTCGCCGATCTCCTGGGTGAACCGGTGGTCCTCCCGCACCAGGTCGGACGGAGCGATCCCGAGCCCGTCCAGGGTCGCCGCGTCGGTGAGGTCGAGGACCTTTTCGAGATCGGCGCTGATCTCGCACAGCTCCCGCGGTAGTAGAGCGTCGACGTTGAGTCCCTGTCGCTCGGCTCGTCGCGTCAGCTCTGCGACGACCCCGGCCTGCTCGCCCGAACCGGTGCTCGGGAACAACCAGACTCGAGGGGCTGCCACGGACGCTGCGATGACCCTGTCGTCGGCGCCGTCGATGCGGCCGCAGCCCACAGTGACGAGACAGATGGATGCCGACAGCGCGACGAGCCATCGACCGCATCGAGTAGTCCGCACGGGCACACACTGCCCTGACGAAGGATCGCGTGCAGGCGTTACGGGTCCGCTCGTAGCGTTCGAGGGCCTGGTGGGTGCCCCCTGAGGCGGGCGCGGCAGGACAGATCGGGACGACTTCAAATCCAGCGTGGCCGGCTCATCGCCCTGACACCGGCTCTTCGGAGAAGTCACTCCCGGACCCAACCCCCGACGCTACGCCGGGCCACCGCAACGCGCCCACGCGCCCCCCTTGACAACAAGCAGGCATCGCTGTGAGCGGCGGCTGCTTCCGGGAGCTGAGGGTTCACGCCAGCCGGCGTCACGGCACTCGGCCGGCATGGCACTCCAGGGCGTGGCCAGATGCATCGATGCTGACGCAGCCGATGACGGCGTCACCGGATCGGTCGGCGAACAGCACGAGAGGGGGCCGGTCGTCCGATCCGGCTGCATCGAAGGTGATGCCCGTCGACTCCCACGCCGCGACTTCGTTGCGTCTGACCAGCGACCCAGCCTCGTCCACGATGAAGTCATCACCGCGCATCCCGAGTGCGTGGGTTGACCGCGGCGCAGCGGGGTCGAGGGCGCGCTCCACCTCGAACCAACCCTTGCTCGGCGTCCAGCGTGACGACTCGGTCTTGGTGCTGACGTAGGTCTCGAAGCCCGAGCCGACGCAACCCGCTAGCGAGTTAGACGGACCCTCGAAGCTTCCGCTCTGCACAACCGCCACCTTGCCGTCGGTCACCGTGGACACCGAGTAGGTGACCGGGTGCTCAGGGTCCGCCGTCGGGTTGGCGGTCTCAGGTCGTCCTGATTCGGAGAGCACGTACACCCCGTCGTCGACCACGCACGGATGACCGACCCCTTCGGACCGCTGTTCCACCGATCCGTCATCACCGACGGCGAAGAGGTCGCCATGGGCCGACAGCCAAAACAAGCCAACAGCTGAACCGCCGATCCGCGGACTGACGTCCTCGGGCGGTGCCTCTCGGGTCGAGATCACCCTGGGGTCGGAGACTCGGCCGTCCGCCGACACCCACGCAAGCTCCACGACCGAACCACGGCACTCTTCGACCGGCTCGCATCGCACCCCCACCGCCGCGAGTCGGCCGTCGGCAAGGCCAAGCATCTCGGTGTCGCCCCACGACGACGGCAGCTCAGCGCCCTTCACCAGCTCGCCCTCCTCGTCCAGGTGGTTCACGACCATCTGGCCGTTGACGTCCTCGAGCAGCCACCCGCCGCCCGCCGGATCCGCAGCGATGTCTGCGAGTTGGAACTCCTCGAGGACGGGCCCGCGCCGGGCTGGGACGAGTTCAGTAGTGGCTCCCTCGGTGTCATCGGCATCCGCGCATCCGACGACCCCGGTGCACGCGACCGCTGCGATCAGATAGCCCGCCAGTCGCGACATCACTGTCCCACTCTGCCCTGAGGGCGCCGCGGCTTCCTGCAGGTATGGGCGGGCGCCCGCCTGAGCCCGAGGTCGTCAGCGCAGCTGCTCACCGCTATTGACGTGGAAGTGAAGGTGCTTGGAGTCCTGATACGCACCGAGATTGGTGAGCACACGACACGCGCCCTGCTCGGCCTCGACCCGGGCAGCCACTTCGCGGACCACGTCCAAGAGCGGCTCGAGCAGATGCGTGTGGCCAGCGAGATCCGTCAGTGAGGGCACGTGCACCTTGGGGATGACCACGATGTGCACCGGCCAGAACGGTCGAGAGTGATGAAAGGCGAGCACCGCGTCGGTCTCCGCGACCACCTCCACCACCGTGCGGCCGTTGAGCACCTCGTCGCAGTAGAAGTCGTCGGTCATGTATTGCAGCCTGGCAGGCGCCCCACCGCCGAAGGCGCCCGCGTCACTTCTGGCAGCTACCCGCCTGTGAATATCAGCCGCGCCGAACTGGCGAACCGTTCGACTTCAGCAGCATCTGGTCGTGGTTCGGATTCGAACATGGCGACTTGAAGCTTGGGACCACGGGCATCCAGTCTCTCCATCAGCGCATCGTCGACGGGCTGGACGAGGAAGTGAATATGCGCAGGGCCATGGGACCAAAGGCAGACGTAGACCTGCCTTGGAGAGCAGAGCTGCTCAACGACACGCGAGGTCTGGCGAAGCAACGGTCCGAGTTCCTGGGCTTCGTCATCTCCGAGGGCGGCGACGTGGACGACGTGCCGATCCGGCTTCACGATGAGGGTTCCGACCCCCAGAGGGCCGATGCAGTGCTCGACGAGCCAATGCTGCGTGCGATGAATCAGACCGCCGGGGCACGCCTGGCGACCGCGAGCGACATCGCACGCAATGCATCCTTCGACGTCGTCCACCTGCACATACTGCCCTGATGGCGCTGCGCTCTACAGGGCAGCCGTGCCCGAGCCGAACCGACGGCCGATCTAAGGGGCTGCTAGCAGGTCAACTTCTCCCACGCGCCAGGAAGCGATCGACACCGAGGGGTCGTGGCGACACTCGACTGGCGGATCATCGGACACGCTGTTGCCACCCAGCATCGAGAAGGTCTGTCCTTCCTCCACGAAGACCTCGCCCTGCCGGTCGCACACGCGGAGCGGGTTGAACGACACCGCAAATCCCGACGGCCAGACCGCTGATACCCGGGCTTGGCTCCCGATGCCCTCGAACCAAACACAGCCAGAGGCCGAATCTCCAGCCAAGCGGAAGCCTTGCGCTCCGCCCGAGATCCCCGCCTGGTGCTCGTCGACGAGGCGAGGGTCGCCACACCCGGACCGCCACCGCAACCGGAGGAAACGACCAGTACCGCAACCGCAAAGAGACGTCGGAGCATCACCACACTCTGCCCAGATGAGATGGCCACTGATCGGAAGCCATGCCGCCTTTCGGCGAGGTCACGCACCCGTGCCATCAACCACCCGCGTGTAGGCAGCCGCTCCCACCACCGTGAAGACTGGGAAGGAGACAACCATAGGCGCGAGCGAGTCGAACCACGCCCACGCGGACGCAACGCCTTCACGAACAGCGGCGCCACGACAGCCCAGAACAGCAGTGTCGAACCAGAGAGTCCGGCTTCACTCGGACAGTCTGGATGTTGAGGGCGGCGGCCGCGTCCGGCAGATAAGCCACTTTGATGACCCGTAGGCTCGGGGCATGGAGTGCTTCTGCTGTGGCGAAGATCGTGAGCCGTCGCAGATCGCTGCGTTGCGCTGCCATGACGAGATCAAGGTCTGTCGGATCTGCATCGGTTGGCTGAGGGGCAGGGCGGGAGGTCTCGATGTCACGCCGACGCTGCCGATTCGGGATATGGGCGAGGCAACGCGGTTCTGTGAAGCGGCTGGGTTCGATGTCGAGCACCACAGCGACGGGTTCGCGTTCGTGCGCGCCGACGACCAGAGCATCTTCGACCTCGACCGAATCGAAGGCATGGACCCGGCGACGAACCATGCCGGTTGCTACGTGATCACACGCGATGTCGAGGACTGGCACGCGCGATTCGTGGCCGCTGGACTCTCCGTCACGTCAATCGAGGACATGCCATGGGGTATGCGCGAGTTCACGCTCACCGACCCCAGCAACAACAACATTCGGATCGGCCGAAGCGTCGGAACCGCCCTCGTCCCCGACGCCGAGAACGTGGAACGCCCCCACCAGGTCAGGGGAACTCGTCGGCCTTGACGACGATGATGCCGCCGCGCCAGTCGAGCTCCTCCGGTGGCGGGGTGACCGGGCCGGGGAAAGGACCGCTGGTGGGTGGGGTGGGGAAGGTCTCGGCGGTGGCCACCATGGCGGCGGCCACGTCGCGACCGAGCTGGTGGTAGGCCGCGAACGTGTTGGCGCGGAACCACTGCTGGTCGGTCCCGTCGTTCGGGAACGTGGGGTTCCGGTGGGCGTACTCGAGCACGTCCCACGTCGTGCGCTCCGTCAGCGCGAGCGTCCCGTAGACCAGGCGGCCGGGTTCGGCGGGGATCGCCTTGCCGGTGTCGTCGACCTCTGGGGGGTAGTGGACCTCGCCGACGATCACCGGGAACTTGGCCAGCCGATCCGCAAGCTTCGGTTCGTCCTTCAGGACCCGGCGGAGCGGGTCGGCCCCGAAGTCGCTCGCCTCGAGCAGCGGATCACCGTTGGGGGCGTAGAGGTCGATCATCACGCCGAGCTCCTCGCGGGCGAGCACCACCGCCTCGGCCAGCGTGGTCGGCGTGGCGCCGGCTCCCGACGCGTCGAAGCACAGGATCCGGTCGCAACGGCGGCGGAGGAGCTCCACGAGCCCGAGGTTCTCGATGTGCCCGCCGTCGGTGGTGAGCACCATCGAGGCGTCGAGCGGGTAGCGGCCGAGGATCTCCCGAAGCCACCACTGCAGCCCCGGGCGGCGGGGCATCGACCCGACCCGGCGCTCGTCAGCCGGGATCTGGGCCAGCTCGTGCATGCGCAGCGGGTTCGGCAGCCAAGCGCCGAGGCGGGCGTTGGCGATGGCGAGCACCGCGCCGAGCCCGCCCTTGGACTGGCGACCCATGGCCGGCCCGAAGGCGGCGCCGCTGGTGGCCACCGCCCCGTAGAGGGTGATGGGGGAGCGGTAGCGCCCGAGCTGGTCCTCGAGGTCCGCCGTCCCCACGTAGCCGGTGCGCGGTCCGCCGCAACCGCTCCCGGAGAACACGAACGACACCGCCCGCCGTCCCGGCGGCGCCCACTCGCGACCGCTGGTCTGGGCCGCAGCGCACACGAGCAGCTCGGGGAACTCGTCGCGCTTCTTGGCCATCACGCTCAGCCGGGTGTCCGTCTGCCACGGCGCCGTCTTTCCGTCCGGGGTGACGGCGTAGGCCAGCCACAGGCGCCGGTGGTAGAAGCCGCGGAGGGACCACGTGTTGACGTTGACCGTGACGAATACGAGCAGCAGGCCTGCGGCCACGATCGCCCACCACACGAGGCTCGAATGGGTGTCCACGATCTTCAGGTCGCCGTCCGGGCCGCGTCGCCAGGCGTCGACGAGCACGTCGCTGAACGCCACTACGAGCACCAGCCCGCACGCGGCGCCGGCCACCACCTCGCTGATGCCCCCGAACCCGAGGCGCCGGACGATGGGGTTCCCCTGCTTCTTCCTCGGTGGTGTCGGTGCCTTGCCCACGTCCATGCGGCGCTTGCCGACGATCCCGCCGACCGCCGTGACGAGCGCGCTCAGGCCGGCCCACGCGAGCGGCGGGTTGGACTCGGGCTCGCCGCCGGTGGTGTGGCCGTCGAGCTCCGTTCGCAGCCCCCCGATCGCCTCGGCGGCATCGGCGGCGGCGCCGGCGGACTCAGCGCGCAGACAACCGCCAAGCAACGCGCGTTGCAAGACTCGCGCGATGCGCTCGCACTTGCGGGGGCTAAAACCAACGCGCAGAAGATCGCCATTTATCAGCGGCAGCTTGATAAGCAAACGACCGAGATCGGTCGCAACCAAATCAAGGCCCAAATCGCGCAGCTCCAGAACAGCGGTGGCGGTGGCGGCCCGCGAGTTCCTAGGC
>JBDSUN010000257.1:0-11734 GCA_039927735.1 Acidimicrobiales bacterium
GACACCAAGGACCGTGCCTGCGTGGACGTGTGCCCGGTGCAGTGCATCTACGAGTTCGACCCGGCCAAGAACATCCTCTTCTCCGAGGAGGAGGCGGGCAGCGGCGAGACCGAGAACACGCACCAGCCCAACCCCGACGCCATCGTCATCTTCGGCGACACCACGCTCTACGTGAACATGGACGAGTGCACGTCGTGCACGGCCTGCTACCAACCCGACGTGTGCCCGGTCGGGGCGATCTACACCGAGGAGGCCGTTCCGGATGGCGTGACGAATACCACGTACAACAAGGAAGATCCGAACAAGGGGCACGACCACACGTTCTTCATCCAGCACAGCCGAGACGTCTTCGCCGACTGATCCACTCGTCGCAGCGCAGCACCGACCGCGCCGCCTCCGGTCCCAGGTGCCTCGCACACGCCAAGCCTGACCCCGAGGGGGAAGGATGTCCGCCGTGGGTGCCGTGATCCTCGAGGTCAGCGCGCTGGTGGGGTCCTTCGATCGGGTGCGGCGCAGGACTGCCGGTGGGCGCACCAGACGCCGAGACGTTGCGCAGCGCCAAGCGCGCGGCGCGCCGTCGCCACCTGCTCGACCTGGGCCATCGCCAAGCCGAGGTCATCAGGCGCGAGGAACAGCCGGGGGATGGTCGGGGTGGAGGAGGTTGTGGATGACGACGCTCATCTCGGCGTTGGCCATGTGCCAGCGAGCACCAGGACGGGACGTTTTCGGCAGTCCGGCGGGTTCTGAGGGCCATGGAACGACTGCTCGCCGACGATCTGACCACGATCCAAGTGGGAGAGACCACATGAATACCGCCCTCGTTCTCTCCGGGGGCGCCGCGCTCGGCGCCACCCAGGTCGGCATGCTCCTCGCCCTGAGCGAAGCCGGCGTCCAACCCGACCTCATCGTCGGTACCTCCGTCGGGGCCGTCAACGGCGGCTGGATCGCCGGACGTCCCGACCACGACGGGATCGCCGACCTCGCACGCCTGTGGCAAAGACTCCGCCGCGATGACGTCTTCCCCGCCCGGCCCCTGCTCGGGCTCCTGGGGTTCGCGGGCCGGCGGCGCAACCTCGTGCCCGACACCGGTCTACGCCGCCTCCTCGCTGACAACCTCCGCTTCGAGCACCTCGAGGACGCCCCCATCCCGCTGCACGTCATCGCCACCGACGTGCTCACCGGCGACGACGTCCGCCTGTCGAATGGCAACGCCGTCGACGCCGTCCTGGCCAGCGCCGCCATCCCCGCCGTGTTCCCACCCGTGCCCATCGACGGCCGCGACTACGTCGACGGCGGGGTAGTCAACAACACCCCGATCTCCCACGCCGTCAGCCTGGGCGCCACCACCGTTTGGGTCCTGTCCGCCGGCTACGCCTGCGCCCTCACCGAACCACCCCGCAGCGCGCTCGGCATGGCCCTCCACGCCCTCACCCTCACCGTCAACCAACGGCTCGCCATCGACGTCGAACGCTACGAGCCGACCGTCGACCTGCGCGTCGTGCCACCCCTGTGCCCCATCCGTACATCACCCTCTGACTTCAGCCACGCCGCCGAGCTCATCGACCGCGCCCACACCACCACCCGCGACTGGCTCACCTCCCGGCACCCCACCACCGGCCAAGCCGCCCTCCTCGCACCCCATCACCACTGACCCCGGCGGCCGGATCCGGGGGCGGCGTGTGCCGTCGTGGTCCGGGTTCCGATGTTGCGCCAAGTGCGGCAACAGGCATCCGCTCGCGTCGGGAGACCAGAAGGTCGAGCAGTGCGTCGACAACGGCGACGAGGTCCGCTCCTGTGACGATCTCATCACCTTCCATCGTGAGACCGGCACCGTCCCGAAGACGGGCACGACATCCTCGGCCGGTCGAAGCCATCGACGACGCAGGCCTCAGGGCGGCAGGATCCACCGACCAGCGACGCCGGGGGTGTTCGAGATCAGGTTGGTGATCGGTCGGGACCCGGGCTCTGGGTGCAGCGTGCAGCGTTCGTTCATCAGGTACTCGTTGCGGAACACGATCGGCAGGACGACCCGGGCCCGGTAGAGGGACGGCCTCATCCAACGATGTCGCCGATCGGCCCCGCGCAGGGCTTGCTAGGTACGGAATCTGCCCCAACTCCGCCTCGTGAACTGCCAAAGGGATTGCCAAGGACTCACCGCTGGGTTCGTCTCTCGGGTCTGCGCTCGGCGCCCTCGGCGAGTACCCGACCGGCAAGCGGCTGCCCGCCCAACGCTCGCGGCTTCGCCCGTCGACGTTGCACTCCTACACGCGCACCATCGAGCTCCACGTGCTGCCCACCTTGGGCGAGGTGCCGATGGCGCGCCTGCTGCCCGAGGACCTCGGCGCCCTCTTTGGCCGGCTCCTCGAGAACGGTCGGCGCAACAAGCGTGGCGGCGGCCTCGCCCCCGCCAGCGTCCGCTACGTCCACCGCGTGCTCCGCAAAGCCTCGGCGACGCCCACTGCAAAGGCACCCTGGCCCGCAACCCCGCCGAACTCGCCGACGCGCCGAAGGAGACCGCTGAACGTGACGGCTCCGAGATGCACATCTGGACCGCCGCCGAGCTGGCCCGGTTCCTCCACGCCATCGACGACAGCGCCTCGCGCCCGCCTACCACCTCGCGGCGGCGACCGGGATGCGACGCGGGGAGATCCTCGGACTGCGGTGGGCCGACGTCGACCTGGGCGCCAAGCGGCTCTCCGTGCGCCAGGCGCTCATCGCGGTCGTCTACAAGATGCGCTTCTCCGACGTGAAGACCGCCGCAGGGCGCCGCACCATCGACATCAGTCCAGCGGACGTCGACGTGCTCACCACGTGGCGGCGCCGCCAGGCCGAGGAACGGCTCCTCATCGGGCCCGCCTGGGAAGACAACAGCCTGGTGTTCTGCCGGCCCGACGGGCGGCCCATCCACCGCGAACGGTTCTCCCGCACCTTCAACCAGCTCGTCGCCCGACATTGGATGCCCGACATCCGGCTTCACGATCTCAGGCACACGCATGCCTCGCTTCTGCTCAAGGCTGGAGTGCCGATCAAGGTCGTGTCCGAACGCCTCGGCCACGCGTCAGCGACCTTCACGCTCAACACCTACCAGTGGCTCCTGCCCGGCATGCAAGCCGAAGCCGCCGCCACCTTCCAACGCCTCCTCGCCAACCCCGAGCCCGACGAGCACGACGAACGAGCGTCCAACGACGTTCCGTAGCGGAACCGCCGGCTACGACTCGAGCAGCTTGAGGAAGGCCCGCAGCCGGGTCACTGGTACTGCCGGATCGGCGATGTCGAGCAGGTCGGCGTCGCCGGTCACGATCCGCTCGGCGTGATGCTCAGTCGCGAGTGCGAGCAGGTAGTCGTCATCAGGGTCGCGGCTGACGGCCGCTATCCCGGTCGGGTTGTTCACGTCGCGTCCTGCGGCCACCACGTCGGTCAGGAACCGCTGGCGGTCCTCCTCGTTGACGAGACGGGGTGATCTTCGGCCGTGTCACCACGTCGGTGAGCTCACCCACCAGGCGCGGACACAGCAGGTACTCGAAGCGGCGCTCGACGCCGCCCGTCACGATGCGCCCGGCGACGCCGGCTGGGGTGATGACTGCTGACACGAACACGCCCGCGTCCAGAACGACGAGCACTACGAAGCGTTGCGCCGCTCCAGTACCCCAGGGGGTACCCACACCCCACCGCCCGCACCCCAGGGTCCGGGAGCTCTCGGCCCGCTGCGCGCAAACATCGTGATCTGTCGGTCGGCGATCGCCGCCCGAACCAGTGCGTTCTTTGTGCTGGGGGCTCGCGACCTCGGCGAACTCGACCAATCCGAGCCTGCGGACCGGGAGTAGGAGCATCGAGCGCTTAGGCCAGATACGTTATCTGCGTGGATACGCAGCTAGTTGAGGATCCAACGGGCGAGCAAGTCGATAGAGCTGTCGAGATGCTCAGGATGGTCGCTGACCCGACCCGCCTGCGGATCATGTGGTCGCTCCTCCACGGGGAGCACTCGGTCAACGAGCTCGCCGACCACCTGGGCGCTCGGCCCGCAGCGGTCTCCCAGCATCTCGCCAAGCTGCGACTCAGCCGCCTGGTGAGCACTCGCCGCGATGGCACCAGGATCTTCTACATGGCTGAGAACGACCACGTTCGAGGGCTCGTCGAACAGGCGTTGTTCCACGCCGACCACGTCGTCCACGGCCTTCCCGCCCATCACGAGCAGCCTGCACGCCGGCCCGTCACGAACAGCCGGCGGGGTCGATCACGATGAGCAACGACACCGGCCACGATCACTCTGACGGCGACGATCGGCACGACCATCCCCTCGCCGCCCAGGGCAGCCACCAGTACACCGGCGACCACACCCACCACGGGCCGGACCCCACCAACGGAGACCACGAACACGCGCATCCCGCAGGCTTCCGTGCCCAGATCGCCAACCTGTTCTCGCCTCACAGCCACGACGCGAGCGACTCGATCGACTCGGCGCTGACCGCCAGCGCCGAGGGCATGCGAGCACTGAAGATCTCCCTCGTCGGTCTTGGCGTCACGGCCCTCTTTCAGGTGGTCATCGTCGCCATCAGCGGCTCGGTCGCCCTGTGGGCCGACACCATCCACAACTTCTCCGACGCGCTCACGGCGATCCCCCTCGCGTTCGCGTTCTGGCTCGGCCGGCGGCGTCCCACCAAGCGCTACACCTACGGCTACGGCCGAGCGGAGGATCTCGCCGGCATCTTCATCGTCGCGATGATCGCCCTATCCGCGGCCGTCGCCGCCTGGCAGGCGGTCCGCCGGCTCCTCGACCCGCAGACCATCGACAACGTCGGCTGGGTGATGGCCGCCGGTGTCATCGGGTTCGCCGGCAACGAGCTCGTCGCTGTCTACCGCATCCGGGTCGGCCGCAAGATCGGCTCGGCGGCACTTGTCGCTGACGGCCTCCACGCCCGCACCGACGGGTTCACCTCGCTCGCCGTTGTCGCCGGCGCCATCGGCGTCGCCTTCGGGTTCCCGCTCGCCGACCCCATCGTCGGACTGGTCATCACCGCCGCCATCCTCGTCGTCCTCAAGAGCGCCGCCCGAGACATCTACCGTCGGCTCATGGACAGCGTCGACCCTGACCTCGTCGATGACGTCACCGAGGCTGTGCGCGCCGTCCCTGGCGTCCAGGCCGTCGACGCGGTCCGGCTCCGGTGGCTGGGCCATGAGCTCCACGCCGAGATCGAGATCAGCTCCCTCGCCGAGCTCCCACTCGCCGATGCCCATGCCATCGCCGAGGAAGCCCACCATCGCCTCCTGCACCAGATCCCCCGGCTCACCAAAGCCACGCTGCACACCAGCCCGCTGGCCGCCGACGGACGCGACCACCACGCCGCGACCTCGCACCACTTCCCTGGCTGACGGGGCGGACGTGGCCGTCACCGACGTGGCCGTCACCGACTCGAACCCCCAACCTTTCCTGATTTCGACTCCGTCGGAGCCCAGCCCTTCGTCGGTCCCACACTCGGCACCAATGCCGCCGGCAACCACCGCTTCACCGACGGCAACGGCGCTGTCCTCCGCCAGCACAACCCCTGCGGGGGAGTGCACCCGTCGGCGACGATGGCGCGACAGCCGCGCTCGCCGCGACGGGCAGTGCGGATCACGGGTTCAGCCACCCGCTGGTTCAAGACGGGGCATGGAGATCACAAAGGTCGCCCCGACCGGAGAGTCTTCGAGGCGGAGCGATCCGCCGTGGGCAGCGGCGATGTCTCGCGCGATCGCCAGGCCCAGTCCCCCGCCGCCGTCGTGTCGAGATCGAGATTCGTCGTTCCGAGCGAAACGCTGGAAGATCCGCTCCTGGCACGCCACCGGGACGCCCGGTCCGTCGTCGCTGACGACGATCCGGATCTCGGAGTCGTTGTCGGTCACGCTGACGGCGACCCCTTGTGTGGCGTGGCGTTCGGCGTTGTCGAGAAGGTTTCGGATCGCTCGCCCGAGCGACGCCGCGTCGCCGGCCACCTGAGCTGCTCGGACGCGGCGGGCGTCGACGGTGACCTTGCCGCGGGTTCGGATTCTTCGGACTTCGGCGAGGACGAGCTCGTCGAGGTCGAGCACCTCATGTCGTGTCGGCGTCGAGGGTTCGTCGAGGGCGGCGAGGGTGAGGAGGTCGTCGACGAGGCGTTGCATGTGCAGCGTCTCGTCGAGCACCTCGCGTTCGGTGGTCTGCCAGTCGGCGCGGTCGGGGTGAGCGAGATCGACCTCGAGCTGGGAGCGGATCCCGGCCAGGGGGCTCCGGAGCTCGTGGGAGGCGTCGGCCAGGAAGCGGCGGTTGCGGGCGGCTGCGCCCTCGAGACGGGCCAGCATGTGGTTCATCGTGGCCGCCAGCCGCCCGACCTCGTCACCGCCGGGAGGTTGGAGGACCCGCCGGTGCAGCTCGCTCTCGTTGATGCTGTCGACTTCGGCGCGGATCTGCTCGACCGGCCGTAGGGCGCGCCCGACCGCGGCCCAGGTGAGCGCGATGACGACCGTGAGCAGGGCCGGAGCGCCCAGGGCCAGGGCCAACAGCAGGTCGTGAACGGCATCATCGACCGGTTCGAGACTGCCGCCGACATAGACGGTGAGCTCCGACCTTCCTGACTCGGCGGTCTCAGCGACCACGCGGAAGGGCTCGTCACCGATCGGCAGGTCGCGGAGGGTGCGAGCTGCGCTGCCAGAGCGACCGGGGTTGAAGGCGGCGACCGCTGGCTCTCCCTCGATGTTGGGGCTGGAGCGCAGGACCGTGCCCTCTGCGTCGACGATCTGGACGAAGGACGTGTCCTCGAAGGGGATGGCGATGGAGGAGGGAAGTGATCCGCCTTCGAGGGCGGCGACGAGGTCGTCGGCGCGGAGGCGGATGGTGGTCTCGATGTCGTTGGCCAGCGATGCCCGTTGGCGGACGAGGAGGAACGTGGAGGCCCCAGCGAGCGCCAGCGCGAAGACGGCGGTGACGCCGAGGATAATCCGCACCCGCACCGTCAGGCCCCGGCGTCGCATCGCTGATCAGCCGGTCCGGCCGTTGAGGCGGTAGCCGGCGCCGCGGATCGTCTCGATGCTGGTCACATCGAAGGGATCATCGATCTTGCGTCGGATGCGGCGCACGTAGACCTCGACGTTGTTGGGATCACCTTCGAACTCGAAGTCCCAGACGGCGCCGAGGATCTCGGTCTTGGTGACGACCTCGTCAGCACGGCGGACAAGGAACTCGAGGACCGCGAACTCCCGGGCGGTCAGCCGGATCTCGGTGGCTCCGCGCCACACGCGCCGGCCGGCGGGGTCGAGGCGGAGGCCGGCAGCAGTGAGCTCGACGGGTCGTTCGCGGGCGCCCCTGCGGAGCAGCGAACGGAGGCGAGCCACGAGCACGACGTAGGAGAACGGCTTGGACAAGAAGTCGTCGGCGCCGGTGTCGAGCGCCTCGGCTTCGTCGTACTCGCCGGTCTTGGCGGTGAGCATGAGGATCGGGATCCAGTTGCCCTCTTCGCGCAGAGCCGCGCACACCTGGTAGCCGTTGACACCCGGGAGCATCACGTCCAAGACGATGGCGTCATAGGTCTGCTCGCGTGCCATCCACAGGCCGTCGTCTCCGTCGAATACGGCGTCGACGGCGAACCCCTCGGCTTCCAGTCCGCGTTTGATCGCCGTTGCCACCCGCTTCTCATCGTCGATGACCAGCACACGGGCCACGGTCGCTCCTCATGCTCCTCGCGCGGAGCGTTCTCAGCGTCGCAGACCGAACCTGGACGTTCGCTGAACAGCTTCCGTCACGGCGTTCAGGGTTGTTCAGCGTGGGTCCAGGGCGGGCGGCGCACGGTGGCGTCACACCACCCACAGTTGGAGAGGCACACCCCCATGTCCGAAGCACCCACCAAGTTCACCAGGCGCCACAAGCTGCTGCTGGCGTCGCTGGCGACCGTCTCGCTGTCGCTGGGCGCCGCTGGCGTTGTGTCCGCCACGCAGAACCCGGCATCGTCGACCGGCGGCAACGAGCCGGCCAGCGAAGAGGTCCCCGGGGTGGATTGCGTTGACGGGCTCGACGCCGCCACCGGCGCCGAGTGCGACGGTGGGCCGGCCGCCAACGCCGCCAACGACCCGGCCGAGGCCGATACTGAAGGAACCGAAGCCGAGGAGTCGGAGACCTCTGACGCCGCGGAGGAGATCGACGAGGGCGATACCGAAGGAACCGAAGCCGAGGAGTCGGAGACCTCTGACGCCGCGGAGGAGATCGACGGTGTCGACTGCGAGAACGGGATCGACGCCGCCACCGGCGCCGAGTGCGACGGCGGGCCCGCCGCCAACCCGCAGGACGGGGCCGACGACGCCACCGAGGCCGCGAACGAGTAGACCCCGATAGCGGTGCCGAGGGGCACGCCTTCCGCCGGGCGCGCCCCTCGTCCGCGTCACGGCTCGGGTGCCCATCTCGCCACCGCGTCCGTCGGCGACCGTGTGTGCGCTTTCGCCGACCGACGCCTGTCGCGGCTCTCAACGGTAGGGGTGTCGCGCAGAAGAGTCGTGAGCGCTCCCATCGGACAGAAGGTGAGTGAGGCGCTGAGGGGCCGTCGGGGCAACCCAACCGCCGGTGATCGCTCGCGCGACGACTCGAGCCGGGCGCGGTGAGCGCGCCCGAGGTACCCGACACGGAGCATCCGGGCAGCTACTTGATCGCCGACTGGGTGCTTTTGCCGTTGTCTTGCCGTGGTCCAGGCGTCGTCTTGCCGGTGGCTTCTTAGGTTCGTCGGTAGATCCGGATCCACCGGATCCATCAACGGTCCGGGCGCACACCCGCCCCCACCAAAGGACGTGACCCATGGCAGCACCTGCTGTCGAGCTGGTTGACCTGCGCCACACCTACGACCGCGAGGAGGTCCTGCACGGCATCGATCTGGAGATCGGGGCCGGCGAGGTGTTCGGGTTCCTCGGCCACAACGGCTCCGGGAAGACCACGGCGATCAACATCCTCACGACACTGATCCGACCGACCGGGGGGACGGCGAAGGTGTGCGGCTTCGACGTCGTGACCGATAGCCACGAGGTTGCGTCGAGGATCGGCTACCTCCCCGCCGATGTCCGTCTCTACGGGCACCTGAGCGGCGCCGAGAACCTGGAGTTCTTTGCCCGGCTCTCGGGCGTGGAGGACCCGAAGCGAGCTGTCACCGAGACCCTGGACTACCTCGACGCCCGCAACCTGGCCGACCGGCGGCTCAGCTCGTTCTCGACGGGCATGCGGCAGCGGATCGGGATCGCCCAGGCGATCCTGCACCGGCCAGCCGTGCTGTTCCTCGACGAACCCACCTCGGGCCTGGACCCGATGGGCGTGCGCCAGCTGCGGACCACGATCAAGCGCCTCAACCAGGACCTCGGCATGGCGGTCTTCATGAACACCCACCTGCTGAGCGAGGTCGCCCAGGTGTGCACCACCATCGGCGTGCTCAACCACGGCGACCTCATCTACAAGGACACCATCGAGGAGACGACCCGCCGATTCCCCGACGAGCACTCCCTCGAGGACATCTACGTCCGGATGGAAGCACTCCCGGCCGGGGCTGGCTCGTGATCACTCTCGTCGCCCGCCACCAGCTCCGAGCACTACGCCGCCAGCGGGTCCTGGTCGCAACCGTGGGGAGCCTGCTCGCCACGACTGTCCTCGCCGGGGTCATCGGGTGGTCCAGTCACAACACGATCGTCCGGGTCTACAACGACGCCACCCAGCTCCTCGCCGCTGACGGCCAACCGGCCCCGCCGAACCCGTTCGACCTCAAGCCGACGCTGTCGTTGCTGTCGAACATGTCCATCTACATCCCGCTCATCGGGGCGCTGCTCGCCTTGGTCATCGGGCACGTCGCCATGGTCGACGACAAGACGACCGGCATCGGGCGGCTCGTCTTCTCCCGCCCGCTAGCGAGGCGCGACTACATCGCCGGCAAGGCGACCGCCGCCGCGGCCGTGCTCGGAATCACTCTGGCCGCCTCCGCGGTGATCGCAACGGTTGCGCTGGCGCTGGTGAACACGGCGCTGCCGTCGCTGGCGGAGCTCGCCCGGCTCGGCCTGTTCTACGCAGTGTCGTGGCTGTACCTGCTGGTGTTCGCACTCGTCGGGATGGTGACGGTCCTGTTGACACCCAAGCGGTCCCTGGCGCTGCTCGGCGCCATGGGCGTCTGGCTGGTGCTGACCTTCGCGGTCCCGCAGTTCACCTCCGGGCTGCACCCGACGGCGTCCCTGAACCCGGTCGTCGACCCGGTCAGCACCTCGCAGACGTTCTTCCGGATCACGGCCAAGGCCAGGCCGGTCTCGATCGCCGAGCAGTACCGGGCCGCCAGCGCCCAGATCCTGGAGCTCAACCCCGCTGAATCCGGTGGCGCCACGGCGCTTCGGGTCCTGCCCATCGCCGGGGCGCTCGGGGCGCTCGGGGTCGCCGCTACGTCGCTGGTCGGCCGTCACGACTACTCGAAGGGAAGCTCCGATGATTGACTCCCCGGCCCGCCGGGTCCTCACCCTGGCCCGCCACGAGTACCGCGCCGCTGTCCGGAGCCGGGTGATTCTCGGGCTCTTCGCCGTCCTGGCCGTCGCCACGATGGCTTCGGTGTACGTCGGCGCCGTCGACTACCGGGGTCAGCTCGCCGACTACGAGGCCTACCGGGCCGCCGCCCAAGCCGGCGGCGTCACCCAGATCGCGCCTTCCCCGTTGGCGCTGCTGTCCCTGTTGCGAGGCGCGATGGAGTACCTCGAGATCATTGGGGCGGTCATCGCCATCACCCTCGGCTACCTCAGCGTGTCGAGGGAGCGCACCGGGCGGACCTTGCCGTTGTTGCGGTCCCGGCCCGTCAGCGCCGGCGAGCAAAGCGTAGGGACCGTCCTCGGGGCCGTGGCGCTGTTCACCACGATCGTCGCGGCCACTGCCCTGGTGGCCGTGATGGCGCTCGGTCTGATCGGCAAGGACTGGGCCAATGGCGCCCAGCTGATCAAGCTCGTGCTCGCCTACGGCGCCGCCATCGTCTACCTCACGGTCTTCTACTGCCTCGGCGCCGCCGCCACCGCGCAGGCCCGCCACCCCGCCACGGGCCTGATCGTCGCCCTGGCCGTCTGGCTCGTCGTGGTGCTGATCCTTCCCCAGATCGGCGACACCCTCGACGCCGACAACCAGGTCCCCGGTGGGCTGTTCGCCTCGCTCGGACTCGGCCACGACGGCGAGGTGTCGATCCTGGCCCACTTCGGGACCTACGAGAAGGTCCGCACCGCCATCGAGGCGACCTCGTTCTCCAAGCACTTCGAACGGTTCGCCTTCGCCATGATCGACACCAAGCCCCGCTACCGCGACCTGTCGCTGGCCCAGCTGCTCGATATCAAGACCATCGAGGTCATCTGGATGGGCGTCTACACCCTCGGACTCGGTGCCCTCGTCCGCCGCGCCTTCAACCGCCAACCCGCCATCCCCCAAGGAGCATGACCATGACCACCAACCAACCCCGACGAGCCCGCCTCGCCCTCGCCGGCGCAGCCCTCGCCGCCGGGCTCGCCCTCGCCGCCTGCGGAGGCGGCTCCACCACCAACGCCAACCGCGCCCCGACCACCAACGCCCCAGCCGGCAACGGCAGCACCGATACAACAGCCACCGGTCAGGTGCTCCCCGTCACCGACAACCCGATCACCAACACCGCCATCGCGCAGACCCTGACCATCGACTCCGTCCTCGTCGAAAACAACGTCGACGACACCGGCAACGCGGTGGACGACCACCTCGAGCTGGCGCTGA
>JBDSUN010000258.1:0-7006 GCA_039927735.1 Acidimicrobiales bacterium
CAGGGCGATGTCGAGGAGCGGATTCTTTCCGGTGATCTCGAAGACCTCGTCGGCCGTCTTCTTGATGATCGTGGTCCGGGGGTCGAAGTTCTTGTAGACGCGGTGCCCGAAGCCCTGGAGCCGGCCCTTCCCGAACTTCACCGACTCGACGAAGGCGGGCACGTTGTCGAGCGAGCCGATCTCGATGAGCATCTTGATGACCTGCTCGTTGGCGCCGCCATGGCGCGGGCCGTAGAGGGCCGAAGCAGCAGCCGAGGCGGCGATGTACGGATCCGCGTCAGCCGAGGCGACCGTGCGCATGGCCGTGGTGCCGCAGTTCTGCTCGTGGTCAGCATGGAGGATGAACAGCACGTCGAGGGCCTTGGCCAGCGCCGGGTTGGCGTCGTAGCGCGGCTCCGCCACCTTCCAGAGCATGGAGAGGAAGTTCTCCGTGAACCCGAGCGAGTTGTCCGGATAGACGAAGGGCATCCCCACGCTGAAGCGGTGGCAGGCCGCCGCCAACGTCGGCATCTTGGCGATGAGCCGCACGATCTGCTTGTAGCGGTTGGCCGGATCGTGGATCTGGTCGGCCTCCGGGTAGAAGGTCGACAGCGCGGCGATCGACGACACCAGCATCCCCATCGGGTGGGCGTCGTGGTGGAAGCCCTCCAGGAAGCGCTTGCGCACGTTCTCGTGGATGAACGTGTGGTACGTGATGTCGTGGTGCCACGGTTCGAACTGCTCGGCGGTCGGCAGCTCACCGTGGAGCAGCAGGTAGGCCACCTCCAGGTAGCTCGAGTGCTCGGCCAGCTGCTCGATGGGGTAGCCCCTGTAGCGCAGGATGCCCTTCTCGCCGTCGAGGTCCGTGATGGCGCTCGACGTGGCCGCCGTCGTCATCAGGGCCGGGTCGTAGAACCAGACGCCCGGCAGCAGCTTGCGCCACTCGGTGCTGTCCACCCCGCCGTCGACGATGGGGACCTCGATCGCCTCGCCGGTGCGGTTGTCGGTGATCGTGATGCTGTCGGCCACGGGCCGATCGTACCCAGGCGGCCGAGGCGACCGATCACGGGCGCTACAGCGGGCCGTTGTCGTGCTTGCGACGCACCAGGGCCTCGCGCTTGGTGGCGAGGACCTCGAGGGCCGCGGCCACCTCACGGCGGGTGTCGGCCGGGTCGATGACGGCGTCGACAGCGCCCCGATCGGCGGCCACGTACGGGTTCAGGAAGCGTGCTTCGTAGGCGGACTCCAGCTCCACCCGTCGCTCCGGGCTCTCCCGTCGATGCAGCACCTCGACGGCGCCCCTGGCGCCCATGAACGCGATCTCGGCCGACGGCCAGGCCAAGTAGAGGTCGCTGCCCATCGAGCGGCAGTCCATGACGATGTAGGCACCGCCGTAGGCCTTGCGCAGCGCCACCGCCACCCGCGGCACCGTCGCCCGTGCGTAGGCGAAGGCCAGCTGGGCGCCGTGGCGGATCATCCCGCGCCACTCCAGGTCCTTGCCCGGGTAGAAGCCCGGTGTGTCGACGAGGGTGAGGATCGGCAGGCCGAAGGCGTCACAGAACGAGACGAAGCGAGCGCCCTTCTGCGAGGCGGGTATGTCGAGGGTGCCGGCGATGGACACGGGCTGGTTGGCCACGATCCCCACCGGGCGTCCGCCGATGGTGGCGAGGGCGGTCACGAGGTTCGGCGCCCAGTGGGCCCGCAGCTCCAGGAGGTCGCCGTCGTCCGCGATGCTGCGAGCCACGTCGCGCACGTCGTAGCCGCCGGTGGGGGAGTCGGGTAGGCACGCGCCGGCTTCAGGGGTCGCCCGGTCGACGGGATCGTCGGTCCACCAGCGGGGCGCCTCCTCGTCGATCACCGAGGGCAGGTAGGCGAGGATGTCGGACAGCGCCTCGACGGCGGCATCTCGGTCGGGCACGACGAGGGCTGCCACCCCGGTGCTGGAGGCATGGATGCCGGCGCCCCCGAGCTCCATCGAGTCGAGCGACTCGCCGGTGAAGGTCTCGACCATGCGGGGGCCGCTGACGAAGGCATAGGCGTGGTCGGTCATCACGACGTGGTCGGCGAGCCCGAGCAAGAGCGCGGGGCCGGACACGACTGGGCCGGTCGCAGCCAGCAGCATCGGCACCCGTCCGGAGCAGCGGGCCAGCGCCCTGGCCGCGGTACCCCAGCCGTGGAGGGCGGCAACCCCGTCGTTCACGTCCGCCCCACTCGAGGCGATGACGGCCAGCACCGGGAGCCCGGCGCCGAGGGCGTGCTCGGCGGCCTCCGCGAAGATGTGGCCGTCGGCTTCGGAGAGCGCACCGCGCCGGTGCTCGTCGGACACCTCGACCAGCACCACCTCCCGACCGGCCAGCGTGGTGATCTGCGCCGACAGCGAGCCGGGGTGGTCGGAGGCGACCGGGACGGAGAGCGCCATGTGGGGGCTGCGACCTGTGGGCGTCGTCATCGGTTACGCCCCGGGCCGGTGGACCCCGACCAGGCGCTCACCGTCTGCCTCCACCACTGCGATGATGGCGGTGTGCAGCGCGCGGGCCGGTGCCGACAGCAGCCCGCGCTGCCGTCGGGCCAGGCCCACCGAACGTCGAGCCAGCCCGTCGATCCGCACCCGGCGCCAGCTGCCCTCCAGCCACTCGGGGGCGGCGGTGGCCGGCACGATGGCGGCCCCGAAGCCCTGGAAGGCAAGGCTGGCGATGAGCCGGAGCCCGTCGACCTCGGCCCGGGCCCGCAGCTCTATGCCGGCCTCGCTGGCTTCGCGATCGAGCTCGTCGCGGAAGGTCGTTCCGCTCGGCTCGAGCAGCAGGTCGTGCTCGGCGAGATCGGCAAAGGCCACTCGGTCGACGGCCGCCAGCGGGTGCCCGTCCGGGGCGATGAGGATGCGGTCCTCGTCGAAGAGGTGCTCGGCGACCAGCTCGGGGGTGGTGATGGGCAGGTTGACGACCGCAAGGTCGAGCTCATCGGCCAGCAGTCGCGGCACGAGCGACGTGGTGGTCGCGTCTACCACGATCACGTGCACCTTCGGGTGCTGGCGGGTGACCTCCTCGAGCACCAGGGGCACCAGCCAGCGGGCCGAGGTACCGATGCAGCCGAGGCGCACGGTCCCCGTCACCTCGTCGCGCAGGGCCGCCACGTCGGCGCCGAGGGCCTCGAGCTCGCCCTGGATGTGCCGGGCCCGGCTGGCCACCGCCTGGCCCTCCTCGGTGAGGGTCCCGCTGGAGCGATCCACCAGCGTCACCCCGAGCTCCCGTTCGAGCCGGGCGATGTGGGTGGAGATGTTCGACTGCACGGTGTGCAGCATCCGGGCGGCGGCGCTGAAGCTGCCCGCTTCGGCCACGGCGAGCAGGGCGGTGAGCTGCCGGAGGTCCATCGCTGAACATGATGGCACCTATCGACAACAACTGTTTGACGGATTGCTTGGTCGGTCGTACCTTGATGCGTACAAGAGGTAGCACTCCACCCCCCGGAGTGCCCTCCGCGAGGTGAGGCAGGATCCCCCTCCAGCCCCTCGCAAGAAGCGGAACGCCGACCCTCCCCCCGGGTCGGCGTTTCCGCGTCTGGGGCTAGGTTCGTCACATGGCCTCAGGTGCTGCGTTCTTCGATCTGGACCGGACCCTCTTGCGGGGGGCCTCTGGCCGTGTCATCGGGGAGGCCCTGAGCGAGGCGGGGGTCACGGACCGGAAGATCCCCGGCGAGCGGATCATCTACCGGATGTACGACCTGTTCGGAGAGAACCGGGCCAGCATGGAGGTCACCCGTCGGGCGGTGCGGTTTGCCTCGGGATGGGTGCGGGCTCAGGTGCAGGAGGCCGGCGAGCAGGCGGCGGAGGCGCTGGCCGCCAGCCTGCAGCCCTTCGCCCGTCCGCTCTTCGCCGAGCACCGGGCGGCCGGTCGTCCGCTGGTGCTGGCGACCACCACGCCGTACGACCTCGTCAAGCCCCTCGCCGATGCCCTCGGCTTCGACGACGTGGTCGCTACCCGATACGGCGAGCACGAGGGAGTCTACGACGGCACTCTCGACGGCGAGTTCGTGTGGGGCCCGGGCAAGCTGCGGGCCATCTCCGAGTGGGCGGCTGGCCAGGGCATCTCCCTCGGTGAGAGCTGGGCCTACTCCGACAGCTTCTACGACCTGCCGATGCTGGCCGCCGTCCGCCATCCGGTGGTGGTCAACCCGGATCCTCGCCTCGTGGTCGTGGCGCTGCTGCGGCGGTGGCCGGTGGTCCACCTGGACGTGCCGGCCGGCGTGCCCAAGCTGCCGGTGCTGGGCATCGAGCCTCAGAAGGCGCTGATGTCGCTGGTGCGCCCTGAGCTGATCCCGTACGCCCGCTTCGACGTCTCCGGCGTCGAGCACATCCCCGCCACAGGCCCGGCCATCGTCGTGGGAAACCACCGCAGCTACTTCGACCCGATGGCCATGGCGGTAGCGCTGGCCAAGCGGGGCCGCCCCGTGCGCTTCCTGGGCAAGAAGGAGGTCTTCGACGCCCCCATCGTCGGCCAGCTGGCCAAGGCCATGGGCGGCATCCGGGTGGAGCGTGGCACCGGGTCCGACGAGCCGCTGGCCGCCGCCGCCCTCGCCCTCGAGGCCGGTGAGCTGGTGGCCATGATGCCGCAGGGCACCATCCCGCGCGGCCCGGCCTTCTTCGACCCGGTGCTGAAGGGCAGATGGGGCGCCGCCCGCCTCGCGGCCATGACGGGGGCGCCGGTGATCCCGATCGGGCTGTGGGGCACGGAACGGGTGTGGCCCCGCAGCGAGCGGCTCCCTGATCTGCTGGCCCTCGGCCACCCACCCACCGTCAGCGTGCGGGTGGGCAAGGCGGTGCCGGGCCTCACCGGCCGCTCGGCCGATGCCGACACCAAGCGCATCATGACGGCGCTCAGCCAGCTCCTCCCGCCCGAGGGCCGCTTGCCGCGCGTGCCCACCGACGAGGAGCTGGCGCGGACCTACCCCGGTGGGAAGATCAAGGAGACCGATGAGGATGCCCGGCGCCCAGGGCGCGACTGACGGGCGCTAGCGACGGCCGACGTCGAGGAGTCGGACCACCGCCACCCCTGCGTCGTCGGAGGCGTCGAGGTCGACCTCGGCGGTGAGCATCCAGTCACGGTCGCCGGCTGGGTCGGCGAGCACCTGGCGGGCCGTCCACCGGCGGCCGGTCTCGTCGAGCTCGACGAAGGCGGCGCTGCGGGCCATGCCGTCGGTGCCGATCGAGTCGTGCTCGGCGAAGTACTCGTCGAGCACCTCGGTCCAGCGGTCGTAGGTCCAGCCGTGGGGTCCGTCGAGCTCGCCGAGAGCGACCACGCGGCGGTGGGCGGCCAGCTCGACCCGGCGGAACAGCTCGTTGCGGATGAGCACCCGGAAGGCGCGCTCGTTGGCCGTCAGCGGCGGCGGGGGGGGATCGAGCGGGGCGGAGTCAGCCGGCAGCACGACGTCGGGATGGGCCAGCGCCTCCCACTCGTCGAGCAGGCTGGAGTCGACCTGGCGAACCAGCTCCCCCAGCCACTCGGTGATGTCGTAGAGGGCGTCCGTCTTGGCCGCCTCCGGCACCATCTGCACCAGCGCCTTGTAGCCGCTCGACAGGTAGCGCAGCAGGGTGCCCTCGGCCCGGGTCAGCCCGTAGTGCTGCACGTAGTCGGCGAAGGTCATGGCCCGCTCCCACAGGTCGCGCACGACCGACTTGGGGGCGAGGGGATGGTCGAACACCCAGGGCTGCGACTGCCGGTAGACGTCGTAGGCGCCGCCAAGGAGCTCCGCGAGCGGGCGCGGATGGGTGACCCCCTCCAGGCGCTCCATGCGCTCCTCGTACTCGACTCCGGCGGCCTTGAGCTCGGCGACGAGCTCGCCACGGGCCTGGTGGGCCTGGGCGGCCAGGACCACGCGCGGGTCGTCGAGCACCGCCTCCACGACGGAGACGACATCGAGGGCGTAGTCGGGATCGTCCCGATCGAACAGGTCGAAGGCGGCCAGCGCAAAGGGGGCCAGAGGCTGGTTGAGGGCGAAGTCTGACTGGAGGTCGACCGTGACCCGGACGAGCCGACCGCGCTCGTCTGGCTCCGGGAGCCGTTCCACCACCCCCGCTGCCAGCAGTGAGCGGTACGTGGCGATGGCCCTGCGGATGTGGGTGCGCTGAGCAGGACGAGGCTCGTGGTTGTCGGTGAGGAGGGTCCGCAGGGCGCGACAGCCGTCGCCGGGCCGATCGAGGACGTTCAAGAGCATCGAGTGCGACACCGAGAAGCTCGACGTGAGGGTCTCCGGTTCAGCCGCGACGAGTCGCTCGAAGGTGGCCTCGCCCCAGGACACGAAGCCCCCCGGTGGCTTGCGGCGGACGAGCTTGCGCCGCTTCTTCGGATCGTCACCCGCCTTGGCCACGGCCTTGGTGTTCTCGGTGACGTGGTCGGGGGCCTGCACCACGACCGAGCCGGCAACATCGAAGCCGGCCCGCCCCGCCCGTCCGGCGATCTGGTGGAACTCGCGGGCGCTGAGGTGACGGGTGCGGGTGCCGTCGTACTTCGACAGGGCGGTGAAGAGGACGGTCCGGATCGGCACGTTGATGCCCACGCCCAGGGTGTCGGTGCCGCAGATGATCTTGAGGAGTCCGGCCTGGGCCAGTCGCTCGACGAGGCGCCGGTACTTCGGGAGCATCCCCGCGTGGTGCACGCCGACGCCGCTGCGCACGAAGCGGGACAAGGTCTTGCCGAAGCCGGTGGAGAAGCGGAAGTCGCCGATGAGCTCGACGATGCGCCCCTTCTCCTCGCGTGTGCACAGGTTGGTGCTCATCAAGGACTGCGCCCGCTCGATGGCGGACGCCTGGGTGAAGTGCACGATGTACACGGGGGCCTTCCCGTCGGCCACCAGCGCCTCGACCGTGTCGAGCACGGTGGTGAGTCGATACTCGTGATCGAGGGGCACGGGACGGGTTGCGGAGCGCACCGTCACGGTGGGACGGCCCGTCCGCCTGGTGAGGTCGTCCTCGAGGTGGGCCACGTCGCCGAGGGTGGCAGACATGAGGACGAGCTGCGCCTGGGGCAGGGCCAGC
>JBDSUN010000259.1:0-6193 GCA_039927735.1 Acidimicrobiales bacterium
GCTCATGAGGCCGGGCACGCCGAGGATCGAGTCGGAGCGGAAGACGACGGGGTCGAGGAAGGCATCGTCGATCCGGCGGTAGATGACATCGACCCGCTTCAGGCCGTGAGTGGTCCGCATCGACACGACGTGGTCGTCCACCACGAGATCCCGCCCCTCGACGAGCTCCACGCCCATCTGGCGGGCGAGGAAGGCGTGCTCGAAGTAGGCGGAGTTGAACACCCCGGGGGTGAGCACGACGACGGTTGGGTCGGGGTCGGCACCCGCCGGACTGACCCGACGCAGGGCGTTGAGCAGCGACGGGCCGTAGTGGTCGACCGGGCGGACCAGGTGCTCGTCGAACACGCGGGGCAGCACCCGCGTCATGGCGGCGCGGTTCTCGAGGACGTAGGACACCCCGCTCGGGTTGCGGAGGTTGTCCTCCAGCACCCGGTAGGTGCCCTCGGCGTCCCGCACGATGTCGATCCCGGCCACCAGGCAGCGGGCCCCGTGGGGCACGGAGATGCCGAAGGCCTCCCGCTGGAAGCCGTCGCTGCTGGTGAGCAGCCAGCGCGGGATGATGCCGTCGTTCACCACGGCCTGGTCGCCGACGTAGAGGTCGTCGAGGAAGCGGTTGAGGGCCGTCACCCGCTGGACGAGGCCCTCCTCCAGGTAGGCCCACTCGTCGGCCGGGATGATCCGGGGCACGAGGTCCATCGGAAAGGTGCGCTCCACCCCCTCGCCCTCGCCGTAGACCGTGAAGGTGATCCCGGCCTGGCGAAAGGCGGCGTCGCGCACGCGCTCGCGCTCGGCCAGCTGGTGAGAGGTGAACCCGGCCAGGCGTCGGACGAGGGCCTCGTAGTGGGGGCGAGTGCTGCCGTCGGGGCAGACGGCCTCGTCGAAGAACGACCCGGGGTCGTACCCGTCGAACAGCCCCGTCGTCACGGCGGCGAACCTACTGCCGACGCCTTGCGGGCGAGTGACGAGGATCTGACGCGGATCTTGCCTACTTCCCGGCGATGAGGGCGAGCTGGAGCGCCGCGGCGGCCAGGATGGCGATGCCGCAGAGCAGCGCCGCGAGCAGCAACCGACGGGTGCTCACCGGGCTCGAACGTCAGCGCCCGGTGAGGATGGCTTGGACGTCGTCCTCGCTGTCGGGGGTGACGAGCACGAGCACCTCGTCACCGGCCAGCAGGCGGGTGTCGCCACGGGGGAACAGCACCCGCTCCTCGCGCAGCACCGCCACGATGGTCGAGTCGCGCGGGAAGGCGAGGTCGACGATGTCGCGGTTGGCAGCCTTTGCGTCCGAGGCGAGGGTGACCTCGATGAGGCTGGCCCGCCCGTGCTCGAAGCTCAGCAGGCGCACGAGGGTGCCCACCGACACGGCCTCCTCCACCAGAGCCGTGAGCAGGTGCGGGGTGGAGACGGCCACGTCCACGCCCCAGTTCTCGTTGAACATCCAGTGGTTCTTCGGGTTGTTCACGCGGGCGATGACGCGCGGCACCGCGAACTCCTGCTTGGCCAGCAGGGACACGACGAGGTTGTCCTCGTCGTCGCCGGTGACGGCGGCCAGGACGTCCACGCCGTCGAGGGGGACCTTGCGCAGGTTGTCCACCTCGCAGGCATCGGCCAGCACCCACCGCACGTCGGCCGGCTCGCCGGTCTTGAGGGCTCGTTCCACGCGCACGGCCTCGAGCTCGATGATGGTCACCTCGTGACCACCACGGGTGAGCTCCGATGCGATGAACGTGCCGACGTTGCCGCCGCCGACGATGACGACCTTCATGCGTGGCCTCCGGGTGCGGTGTCCCCGGCGAGGTGGGCATCGAGGTCGGCCAGGCGGCCGTTGGCGACGGTCATGTACACCACATCTCCCTCCTGGGTGACGAGCTCGGGCACGGGGATCTGTCCCACCCCGAGTCGCGAGAGCGCCGCCACCCGTGCAAGGCCGGGCACGTCGAGGTCGGCCAGGCGGCGGCCGGCCCAGCCCGCGGCGACCGGACGCTCCACCAGCACCACCCCGGCGGACGGGTCGGTCCACTCGGTGGCAGGGGCGTCCGGAAGGATGCGGCGCAGCACGCGGTCCGTCGTCCACTGCACGGTGGCGATCGTGGGGATGCCGAGCTTCTCGTAGATGGCCGCTCGCCGCGGGTCGTAGATCCGGGCGATCACCCGCTCGAGGCCGAACACCTCGCGAGCGGTGCGGGCCACCATGATGTTGGAGTTGTCGCCGCTGGTCACCGCCGCCAGCGCCGAGGCCTCCTCGATGCCGGCCTCCCGCAGCCGGTCGCGGTCGAACCCGACCCCTTGGATCTGGCGGCCGGCGAACCCCTCCGGCAGCCGCAGGAAGGCCTTCGCCTGCTTGTCGATGATGGCCACGCTGTGGCCACCGTCCTCCAGGATCCCGGCCAGCCCGGAGCCGACCCGGCCGCATCCCACGATCACGACGTGCAACGTTCGCTCCTTCGTCGACCGAGGGGGCTCGGTGACCGGCGGATCCTACGACCGCAGACCCCTCGGTCGGCAACCTCCGAAGTGCTTCTCCGCTCCGGTCAGGAGGCTCGTGAGCGGAGCAGGTCGCGGATCTCGGTGAGCAGCACCGTCTCGTCGCTGGGGGCCGGCGTGTCCTCCATCGGCTCATCGCCCGCCGCCCGTCGGGCCTGCATCGCCTGCATCGGCTTCACGACCAGGAAGAAGATGACGGCGGCGACGAGCACGAAGTTGATGGCGGCCGTGATGGCGGAGCCGTAGGAGAGGACCACCCCGGGGTCGTTGGCCGACGGATCCTGGAGGGTGATCACCAGGCTGTCGAAGCTCTGGCCGGCGACCAGTCCGATGATCGGGCTGATGACCCCGTCCGTGAAGGCCTTGATCACGGCGGCAAAGGCGGTGCCGAGGATGACCGCTACCGCAAGGTCCACGATGTTGCCGCGGAACAGGAACCTCTTGAACTCGTCCAGCATGGAGCCTCCTGGGATGGGTGTCGCTCGTCGGCCGGTACCGTAACCCTCCATGCGCATCGCCATCACGGGCTCAAGCGGGCTGGTCGGGTCGGCGCTCGTGCGCTCCCTGGAGGCCGACGGGCACACCGCCGTTCGGGTGGTCCGGTCCGGCGGGGGGCCCGACACGATCCGGTGGGACATCGAGCGGGGCGACATCGACGCGGCTGGCCTCGAGGGGCTGGACGGGGTGGTCCACCTGGCTGGTGAGGGCATCGCCGAGAAGCGCTGGACCGACGACCAGAAGCGCAAGATCAAGGAGAGCCGTTCCATAGGCACGACGCTGCTGGCCCACGCCCTCGCCGGCCTGACCGACAAGCCGCCCGTGCTGGTGTCCGGATCGGCGATCGGGTTCTATGGCGATCGCGGCGACGAGCAGCTGACCGAGGAGAGCGCCCCCGGCTCGGGGTTCCTCACGGAGGTGGTCGAGGCCTGGGAAGGCGCCGCCGCCCCAGCCGTGACGGCCGGGATCCGAGTGGCCTACCTGCGCACGGGCATCGTGCTCGACGCCGACGGCGGCGTGCTCGACCGCCTCGTGGCCCTGGCCCGATTCGGCCTCCTCGGCAAGCTCGGGTCGGGCCAGCAGTGGATGAGCTGGGTGGCCCTGACCGACGAGGTGGGCGCCATCCGCTTCCTGCTCGACCAGGACGTGGCCGGCCCGGTGAACGTGACCGCCCCGGGTCCCGTCACCAACGAGGTCTTCACCAAGGCGCTCGGGCGAGTGCTGAAGCGGCCGACCTTCCTCCCGATCCCCAGCTTCGGACCCAAGCTCCTCCTGGGGTCGGAGCTGGCCGAATCGTTGCTCTTCCAGGGCCAGCGGGTGCTCCCCGACGTGCTGCTCGATGCCGGCTACGACTTCAAGCACACCGACCTCGAACCCGCCCTGCGCTCCATCCTCAACCGCTAGGGCGCCGGTTCAGCTCACTTCGGCTGCATGCGAACGCCGCCGTCGACGCGGATGGTCTCGGCGTTCATGTAGCTGTTCGAGAGCAGCTCGGCGGCCATCGACGCGAACTCCGTGGCGAAGCCGAGGCGATCCGGGAAGAGCACGTCGCGCTTCAGCTTCTCCTTGAAGGCCTCGGAGGCCTCGCCCTCGCCGTAGATCGGGGTGTCGATCAGGCCGGGGGCGATGCAGTTGACCCGGATGCCGGCCGCCGACAGGTCACGGGCGATCGGGAGCGTCATGCCCACCACACCGCCCTTGGAGGCCGAGTACGAGGCCTGGCCGATCTGGCCGTCGAAGGCGGCGACAGACGCCACCGTCACGATGGCGCCCTTCTCGTTGTCGGCCAGCGGCTCGTTCTGGCCCATGGCGGTGGCGGCCAGGCGGATGCAGTTGAAGGTGCCGACCAGGTTGACCTCGATCACCTTCTTGAAGATGTCGAGATCGTGGGCCGAGGCGTACTCGCCGTCGCGGCCGATGGTGCGGGTGGCCCAGCCGACGCCCGCAGCCGTGACCAGAGCCCGCAGCGGACCGAGGTCCTTGGCCGCCTCCACCGCCTCGATGACCTGGTCCGGGTTGGCCACGTCCGCCTGCACGAAGACGCCGCTGACGTCCTTGGCCACGGCCTCGCCCTTGTCCGGGTTCATGTCCACCACGACGCACCGGGCGCCCCGCTCGGCGAGGAGGCGGACGGTGGCCTCACCGAGGCCAGACGCGCCTCCGGTGACGATCGCTGAGATGCCGTTGAGATCCATGGACGGCGACTCTATTGACGGCGCGGTCAAGGGTCGAAACGCACCTGGCCCAGGTGGGCGTCGGGTTCCCGGACGTCGAGCTCGAACCACACCGACTTCCCCGAGCCGTCCATCCGATCGACCCCCCAGGACGACGCCACCGCGTCGACCACTCGCAGGCCCCGACCGTGCTCGGTGACCTCGGATGCCTGCACCATCGCCGCCTGCGCCGTGCTCGGATCGGTGACGGCCACGTGGATGCCGTGCCCGGTGTTGGCCACCTCCACCTCGAAGTCCTCGGCGGCGTGGACGACGGCGTTGGTGGCCAGCTCGCTGGTGAGCAGGGCGGCGGCGGGGATCAACGAGCGGTATCCCCAGGTGCGCGCCCAATGGGTGACGAACAGCCGGGCATCGGCCGGGCTGGTGTCATCAGGTCGGAGAGCGAGGTTGCTCGGCACGCTTCGCGACTACCCCGCTGAGCAGCAGGGATACGGGCCCTGCCAGGCTGGGGCGATGAGCGACGACGATGTCTTCCCCGATCGGGACATGAGCCATCGGGACAAGATCGAGTTCATGCTCGAGCGGGAGGGCTGGGCCATCGACACGGTCGCCGGGCGCGCCGACACGGACCCCGCTCTCCCCCGCTACGCCTTCACGGTCGGGTTCGAGGAGCGGTTCGGCTTCCCGGAGGTGTGCGTGGTCGGGCTGTCCCCCGTCGCCTGTCGGGGGCTCTTCGACCTCGTCGCCGACGCCCTCTCGGGCGGCACCCAGCTGCCGGTGGGCCAGGCCTTCATCGGGCTCCTCGACGGCGGACAGCCCTGCTCGTTCCTTCCCATCGACGCGGTGGCGTGCCTCAACATGTTCCCGTCCCTCGCCGAGCACCACCAGCTCGCCGGGCGGGCGCCCTCGGACGTGCACCTCGTGCAGCTGGCCTGGCCGGACGCGGGCGGCGTGCTTCCGTGGGAGCCGGGCTTCACCGCCGATCTCGTGACCGTGCAGGTGCTGCTGGGCGAGCCGCCCGCGACCTGACCGCGCGAGGATGCAGGCATGGCGCGGCCGTGGTCACGCAAGCGCAACGAGGAGGCTCCGGAGCCGGCCCCGACGCCGGCCCCGTCGGCCGAGGATGTCCGCCTCGATGGCGACGACCACGCCTGGTGGTCGCAGACGGACGTCAACCAGGCCTGGACGCCCCGAGCCCGCCAGCCCGTCGAGGCGACGGAGGAGCGGGAGATCCTCGCCGAGCACTTCGGCGACGACTGGCGCATGAGCTTCGGCTTCACGCCGCCCAGCGAGGACGAGCTGACCGCCGAGGCCGACCGTGAGCAGCAGGCCCGTGACGACGAAGACCCGTACAAGGTGCTCCAGGTCGATCCCTCCTCCACCTGGGACGAGATCGTCGCCGCCCACCGCCACCAGGCGCGCGTCCACCACCCCGATCGGCTCTTCGGCCAGTCGGAGGAGGCCAAGGAGAAGGGTGAGGACCGCATCCGCATCATCAACGCCGCCTACCAGGAGCTCCGGGTCCGTCGCAGCAAGTA
>JBDSUN010000260.1:0-4140 GCA_039927735.1 Acidimicrobiales bacterium
CTCGCGGCTCTCGACGCGGGCACGCTGTGATGCCGCGGCGACTCGTGGTGGTGGTTGGCGCCGGGGTCGCCGGGCTCACCGCCGCCAAGCACCTGACCCGGGCCTTCGACGTCGTGGTCTTCGACAAGGGCCGCGGGGTCGGCGGTCGTCTGGCCACCCGCCGGATCGGCGATGCCACCTTCGACCACGGCGCCCAGTTCATCACCACCCACACCCCCGACTTCGCGGCGACCGTGGCCGGTTGGGAGCGCGCCGGCGTGGCCCAGCCGTGGTTCCGGGGTCGAGTCGGCCCCGATGGCATCCCCGACGCGGACGGTCACCCACGCTTCCGTGGCGTCGACACGATGAACGCCATCGCCAAGCATCTCGCCGAAGGGCTAGACGTCCGGGTCGCCACTCGGGTCATGGCCCTGCAGCCAACGGATGCGACCTGGCGGGTCCGCGTCGATGACGGCACCGACCTCGTGGCGGAAGCCGTTGTCGTGACGGCTCCCGTGCCCCAGGCCCTCGATCTGCTGACCGCCGATGCTGTTCGTCTGTCAGCGCCCGATTGTGAAGCGCTGCACGCCATCCGGTACGAGCCATGCCTGGCGGTGTTGGCGGCGCTGCGCGGACCCTCCGGGCTCGCCGCCCCCGGAGCGATCGCCCCGGATGTTGGACCGATCGACTGGATGGCCGACAACCACCTCAAAGGCGTGTCCGCCGTTCCGGCCATCACGATCCACGCCACCGCCGACTTCGGCAGGGCGAGCTGGGCGTCAAGCGACGAGATCGTGGCCGCCGAGCTGTTGGGCTCGGCGGGACTCGGAGCCGACGAGATCGACGGCCCGGTCCAGGTCCAACGCTGGCGATTCGCCCGCCCCACTGCGATGCATCCGGACCGATGCCTGGTCGCCGACGGCCTCCCTCCGTTGGTGTTCGCCGGCGACGCGTTCGGCGGCGCCAGGGTCGAGGGCGCCGCCCACTCCGCCGCCGCCGCCTCAGCCGCAGTCGCATCCCTGCTCAGTCGCCCGGACCCGCAGCATGGATCGGCGCTTCGGTGAACGACCTCGTTCGTGTGCTCCGTCTACCTCTACTTCGTGGCCGACGAGACGAGCGCCGGCATCTTCGTCGGCCTCTGGGTCCCATTGATCCACTCCCCGGGAACTCTGCTCCTCGCTCCGGTCATCGGCGCCGACGGTCGGGACCGGATCGAGGTCGGCTCATGAACCAAGGAGCGATCTTGTCGTTGGGAGCATCATCTCGCCATCACCATCTACGGCCTCGTGATGGCTGGCGGGGTGGCACTCACCAAGGTCGTGGCGACCAAGAGCCTGCGCGGCAAGCGACGGGCACGGGCGGCTCCCCGGTCTCGACCGCCTCCGTCGACGAGCGTCACCCATGACCGACCTGGCCATCGACGCCGGCATCGATGCGGACGATCGGATCGCGATCACCGAGGGCCTGTCCCGGCTCCTCGCCGACACGTACACCCTGTATCTCAAGACCCACAACTACCACTGAAACGTGACCGGGCCGATGTTCCAGACGCTGCACCTCATGTTCGAGGCCCAGTACACCGAGCTCGCACTGGCGGTGGACCTCATCGCCGAACGCATTCGCTCCCTCGGTGTTCCCGCGCCCGCCACCTATCGCGAATTCGGCCAGCTCTCCTCGGTCACCGAAGACGACGACCGACCCGACGCCACCGAGATGATCCGCCGGCTCGTCGGTGGCCAAGAGGCCGTGGCGCGCATCGCGCGATCGGTCTTCCCGGTTGTCGAGCAGGCTCACGACGAGGCCACTGCCGACCTCTTGACCCAGCGCCTCCAGGTCCACGAGAAGACGGCCTGGATGCTCCGCAGCCTGCTCGCCTGAACCTGTCTGTCCGATCAACGGTGTAGTGGCGTGGCCTGAGAGGCGCTTTGACACCCTCGCTGGTAGCCGCGGTCGTCGGGGCTGAAGCTTGGGTATCCGCTTCGCAACCTGGCCGAGTCAGGCGATCGCGCGGTCGCGAGTGTCACAGTCGCGGTAGGGGATACCGGGCCGAGTGCGAGAACGGCTGATCCACCTCTAACGCGATGGAGCGTCGACGGTCGACCTGATCGCGCGTGCCTCGGGCGGTCCGATTCGGCGGTACGTCCGACCGTGAGGTACGAGATGAGCCTGACCTAGTCACGAGCCGGCAACGTGTGCATCGCGTACACCGTGCCGAGTTGCGCGCCCCAGATGTCCTGGCGCATCGTTCGGATCGGTGCCACGATGGCACCGTCGGGCAGCAGGGAACGAGGAGTCGCAGCGATGTTCACCAAGCACCGCCTGGCCGCCGTCGCATCCGTCGCGGTGGTGATCGCACTGGTCGCACCGGCCGCCGCCAGCACCGCCATCGATGTTCAGGCGAACGACCCCCAGGTGTCCGGCGAGCCCGCCTCCGACGCGACGGCGGTCTTCCCGACCAACAAGCAGAACGAGCCGTCGATCGCAGTCAACCCGGCCAACCCGCTGCACCTCATCTCAGGCTCGAACGACGAGCAGCGCCAGCCGCCCTGCGGTCCGGGCCCGGTGCGCGGCGCCGACGCCGATCCCAGCGACTGCTCGTTCTTCCCCAACGTCGGCACCTCGGGGATCTACACCTCGAGCGACGGCGGCGTCACGTGGACCAACCGGGGCCTGCTCGATGATCAGCCCTCGTGGTCCTCGCTGCCCACCGGGCGGCGCCTCGTGTCGGACGGCGATCCCTGGATCGTCTACGGTCCCAAGCCGGCCACCGGCGGCGGCTACTCCTACGCGAACGGCGCGCGCGCCTACTACGCCACCCTGGCCTCGTACTTCGACAACGCCGGGCCGTACCCGCCCAACAAGGCACCTGAGCTCCTCGCCGTCTCCTACAGCGACGACGACGGCCTGACGTGGTCCGCCCCCGTGCTCGCCACCACCAAGCAGAACCCGAACGACTTCAACGACAAGGAGACGATTTGGGTCGACGACCTGCCGTCGAGTCCCTACTTCGGCCGGGTCTACCTGAGCTGGACGGAGTTCCGCGCCGCCGGCACGTCCGAGCCGATCATGGTGGCCCTGTCGACCGACGGAGGGACGAGCTTCAGCGCACCCAAGCAGCTGTCACCGGCCGGCAACAACGGCACGGGCAACGGTCGCCAGGGCTCCATGGTGCGCAGTGGCCCCGACGGGACCGTCTACGTGGCCTGGGAGCAGGGCTTCGGCCAGGTCATCGCCACGAGCCCGGACGGCGGCAAGTCCTGGTCGCGCCCGACCACGATCGGCGCCGTCGACGACATCCCCGACCCCCTGCCGGGCTCCAACTTCCGCACCAACAGCTTCCCGAACATCGCCCCCGATCCTCGGCTCGGCAGCACGACGATCCACGCTGCGTGGGCCACGGAGAACTCTGACGGCACTCGCATCGTCACGACCGTCTCCACCGACCGGGGTCGCACCTGGGCGCCGACGCAGACCGTCAGCACAGCGGCGGAGGGCGACGCGTTCTACCAGGGCCTTGATGTGGCCCCGAACGGCCGCGTCGACCTGGGCTACCAGGCCCAACTGGCCGTCGACTCCGATACCTTCGGCACCGGCAACGCCGCCATCAGCTCGTGGTACGTGAGTCGCCCCGCGGGCGGTGCCTGGTCGGCCCCGACCCTCGTGTCGACGGCGGCGACCGACCCGGCCGCGAGCTCCCAGAACAACCTTCAGCGCCAGTTCATGGGGGACTACAACACGCTCGTGTCAACCGACGACAATGCCTGGTTCATCTGGACGGACGCCCGCACCGGCCAGGGCTGCCCGGCCGTCGATGACTACCAGCACTACCTGGTTGACAACGGGCTGGCGCGCAACGGCGACATGGCCGACCGCGTGGTCACCCGGGCGGGTGGCGATCCGTACGCCGACGATCCCAGCGTGAAGCCGGCGCCGCCGGTCGTCTGCCCGGCCCAGTTCGGCAACACCGACGCCTACGTCGCCCGCGTCACGCCCTGAGCGGGCTGCTCGTCGCAACGGCACCTTGGCATCCCTGAGTTGACGACTCATGTCGGCGCTGCCCCTGAGCGCCATGTGGCTGCTCATGGCCGCCGTAGTCGGAGCTGTCGCGATGGAAGAGCGTGACCTGGGAGCTTCAGAGCGCCTGCTCACCTCGTCAGCGAT
>JBDSUN010000261.1:0-4713 GCA_039927735.1 Acidimicrobiales bacterium
AGGTGCGCTCCCACTCGGCCCGGTCACCGGCGACGAAGCTGCCGCCACCGCCGACGCCGGCGTTGTTGAAGACGAGGTGCACGTGGTCGGTGTCGTGACCGGCCAGGACCTCGTCCCGGAAGCGGAGCACGTCGGCCTCCACGGACACATCACAGCGGTGGGTCGTGATCTGGGTGCCCGACGGCGCCACCGCCTCGGCTAGGCGGGCCGTCTCGGCCAGGTTGTCGACGTGCACGTCGCAGGCGCCGACCGAACACCCCGCCGCCGCCAGCTGCAGGACGAGCTCCCGGCCCATGCCGGTGCCCCCGCCGGTGACGACCGCCAGCTTGCCTTCGAACGACTCCATGATGTGCCCCCTTCGGCTGGGGGGAACCTAGTGCGGCCTGGAACCTGCCCATTCGGTGACCCGCTCGACGTCGAGCGGCATCAGGTTGGACGGCGGGCCGCCGCGAGGAGCAGGCCCGGTCGGGGCCGGGAGTAACCTCAGCGGCCGTGAGCCCAGAGCGCCCCGCCACCCGCCTTGCGCCGGAGGTGGCCCTCGTCACCGGCGGCGCCGGGTTCGTCGGCAGCCACCTCATCCGTCGGCTGGTCGATCAGTTCCCCGAGACGACGATCATCTCCGTCGACAACTACTTCAGCGGCACGGTCGACAACCACGTGGACGATCCCCGGGTGCAGTACATCACCGCCAGCTCGCTCGACCTCAACCGCGTCTGGAACCGACGCCACCTGCCCTCGCCAGACGTCACCTTCCACCTCGGCGAGTACTCCCGGATCGTGCAGTCCTTCGCCGACTTCGATGACGTGTGGGAGTTCAACGTTCGCGGCACCAAGGAGGTCGTCACCTTCTGCCACGAGCGCTCCTCGCTGCTCGTGTACGCCGGATCAAGCTCCAAGTTCGCCAGCGAGGGAGCCGAGCACCTCAGCCCCTACTCGTGGACCAAGGCCAAGAACATCGAGTACATCCGCAACTTCGCCGAGTGGTTCGGCCTCGACTTCGTGATCACGTACTTCTACAACGTGTACGGGCCGGGCCAGATCGGCAAGGGGTCCTACGCCACGGTGATCGGCATCTTCGAGGAGCAGGCCGCCCAAGGCGTCCCGCTCACCGTGGTCGAGCCCGGCACCCAGACCCGCGACTTCACCCACATCGACGACATCGTCGACGGACTCATCGTCTGCTACCTGCACGGCGAGGGCGACGGCTACGAGCTGGGCACTGCGCAGGACTGGGAGATCCTCGAGGTGGCCCGCATGTTCAGCGATGACGTCGAGCTCATCCCGGCCAGGCAGGGGGAGCGCGCCCGGGGACGGGCCGACACCACGCAGGCCCGGTCCATCGGCTTCGAACCGAAGCGGTCCCTGCCCGACTACGCCACCGACGTGCGCAAGACGCTCGACGCCAGGCGCTAGCCACAGAGCCGGCTACGCGATCTCCACGATGCCATAGGTGCTGCAGAGCCCGGCGGCGTTGATGAGCAGGAACGCAGCCACCACCAGGTAGACGACGCGCTTGCGCCGGCGGCTGTGGCGGCTCGCCCCGCCCGCCGGCGAGGGCATGTACCACCCAGGGAGCAGGTCGCGGTCGCCATCCGCGTCCGCGCCCAGGGACCACAGCGAGACGGCGTCATCACCCATCGGCGCGTCCGGATCGGCGGCCAGTGCCTCCGCGGTCAGCTCATCGTCCGGCACCAGCACGCACGCAGTCTGCCAGACCTCAGCCGATCTTGATCGGCAGCACCCTCGGGCCTCGCACCTGGCCGCCGGACCAGCGCACGCCGTCGGGGGCGGCCAGCTGGAAGGACGGAAAGTGCTCGAGCCAGACCTCCAGTGCGACCCGGAGCTCCATGCGAGCCAGGTGCGAGCCAGCACAGCGGTGGATGCCGAGGCCGAAGGCAGCATGGCGGTTCACCTCACGGTCGATGATGACCTGGTCGGCATCGTCGAAGAACTCCGGATCCCGGTTGGCGGCCGGGAAGGGCAGCAGCACCCAGTCGTCCGCCTTCATCGGGCAGCCGTTGAAGTCCATGTCCTCCCGGACCAGCCGCGCCATGGTGACCGGGGCGTAGGCCCGCAGCAGCTCCTCCATCGCGGTGGGCAGCAGCTCCGGTTCGGCCACGAGACGCTGGAGGTCGGCCGGCGTGGAGGCGAGGTGGAAGATCGATGCCCCGATGGCGCTCCACGTGGTGTCGATCCCCGCCAGCAGCAGCAGCGCCATGGTGCCGACGGCGTGGTCCTGGGTGAGCGGCTGGCCGTCCATCTCCGACGCGAGGAGGAACGACGTGAGGTCGTCGCGCGGGTTGGCGACGTGGTCCTCGACCTGCGCGATCAGATACTCGAACAGCGTCATCATCCCGCCGGCCCGCTCCTCGAGCGGGAGGGCGACGCCCTCGAGCACGTGCTTCACGAAGTCGCGAAAGCGATCCGCGTCCTCCTCGGGGAACCCGAGCATGTTGGCGATCACCCGGACGGGGATGTGCTGGGCGTACTCCTCCGCGGCGTCGATGACGACGCGATCGCCCATCTCCGCGATGAGCTCCTTGCAATAGGTGCGAGTCGACGCCTCGATCCTGTCGATGGCCTGCGGGGAGAAGGCCGGCAGCAGCAACCGGCGCGCCCCCTTGTGGAAGGGCGGGTCGGACGAGATGGGCGGGGCGATGCCGATCGGCGCCATCTCCAGCGGCGGACGAAACGGCGACATGACGACGCTGCGGGAGGTGAATCGCTCGGTGTCGTAGGCGATGTTCGCCACGTCCTCGTGCGAGGTGGGCAACCAGGCGCCGCCGTAGCGCTCGGTGTGGGCGATCGGGCAGCCCGAGGCGCGGATGTCGGCCCAGATCGGGAACGGGTCGGCGGCGTAGACCTCGTCGGTGTGGTCGAAGTCGTTGGCCCAGTCCTGCACCGGCGGATGCTCGGTGGTGCTCATGGAGCCCCCTCCTCGATCGTGATGGCCTGCTCGGGGCAGTTGGCGACGGCCAGGCGAGCCTTCTCCTCGTGCTCCGGGGCGACGGTGCCGTCGCCTACGACCACGGCGTTGCCGATGTCGTCGGGCTGGAAGACCTCGGGAGCGATGGCGTAGCAACTGCCGTGGCCCTCGCAGCGCTCGTCGTCGATGCTGACCTGCATGCCAGCACGATAACGCGCGTTACCGACAGGTGTTCTGCAAGGGTGGTCCGATGCCCGCCGCTCCCAACCTCACCGGCGATCTCGCCTCCGTCGACGACGCCACCCTTGCTGCCGTGCTCGACCATGCCGAGCTGCCGCCCTTGCTGGCGGCGCTGGCTGCGGCACTCGGCGATCCCTCCTTCACCCCCGACCACCTGCGCCCCGACCTGTCGACGCTCATGGATCCCACCTTCGGGCTGAGCGAGGAGCAGCTGGCGGAGGGCCGCCAGCTCGCCCTGGACGGGCTCCGGCGCCTGCGCGACGACGGCGGGCCGAACCTCGACGCCCGCCAGGTGGACGACCTCGAGCCGCTGCTCGACTTCCTGTCCGGCGGACGCCCGGTGCACGACTACCTCGAGCTGCTCCGCGAGGAGCTGGCCCTGGGTGAGGACCTGCGCTCCCCTGACTGGCACAAGGACGACGTCGCGCCCGATCGGCCCTTCCGGGTGGCGGTGATCGGAGCCGGGATGTCGGGCCTGGTGGCCGCCCACCGGTTGCAGCAAGCGGGGCTGGACGTCGTCGTCGTCGAGAAGAACGACGACGTCGGCGGCACCTGGCTGGAGAACTCCTACCCGGGCTGTCGCGTCGATGTGTCCAACCTCTTCTACAGCTACTCCTTCGCCCAGCGGGCCGACTGGCCCGAGCACTTCTCCTCCCAGCCGGTGCTGCTCGACTACTTCCGATCCGTGGCCGACGGGTTCGGGCTCCGTCCGCTCATGCGGTTCGGCACGGAGGTCACCTCTGCGGAGTTCGACGAGTCCTCCACGACGTGGCGGCTCCACCTGCGCACGCCGGAGGGCGACGAGGTGCTCGAGGCGCAGGCCGTGGTGTCGGCGGTGGGCCAGCTGAACCGGCCGAACGTGCCGTCGATCCCGGGCGTGGAGACCTTCACCGGACCCGCCTTTCACAGCGCTCGGTGGGACCACGCGGTGGACCTCGTCGGCAAGCGGGTGGTCGTCATCGGCACCGGGGCCAGCGCCGCCCAGCTCATCCCCGTGATCGCCGAACAGGTGGCCGAGCTCACCGTGCTCCAGCGGACGCCGGCCTGGTTCATCCCCGCGCCCAGCTACACGGAGCCGATCGGCCCGGAGCTGTTGTGGCTGCGTCGGAACGTGCCCGGCTACACGCACTGGAGCCGGTTCTGGGTGTTCTGGCGCACCGTCGAGGGCATGCTGCCGATGGCCACCGTCGACGCCGATTGGGACGGCGACGAACGCTCGGTGAGCGCCACCAACGACATGATGCGCGAGATGCTCACGGGCTACCTGGTCGGCGAGTTCGACGGTCGGCCCGACCTCCTCGACCAGGTCGTGCCCGACTACCCGCCGTTCTCCAAGCGCTTCATCCTCGACGACGGCGCCTGGGCCCGAACCCTCAAGCAGGACCACGTCCACCTCGTCGGCGATTCGATCGTCGAGATCACTGCAGAGGGCGTGCGGACCGACGACGGCACGCTGCACGCCGCCGACGTACTGATCTACGGCACCGGGTTCACGGCCTCGGAGTTCCTCATGCCGATGCAGGTCACCGGGCGCGGCGGCGAGGACC
>JBDSUN010000262.1:0-12429 GCA_039927735.1 Acidimicrobiales bacterium
TCTCACGAACTCGATGGCCCACCATCCCGAGATCCAGCACCACATCTCCGAGATGCGCATCGCGCTGGACGCCAGCGAGGCCCTCCTCGACCGCACCGCTGGCGACTGGGCGACGGGTGTCGAGCACGCCGACTGGCCAGTGCGAATCGTCGGGACCCGCTACCGGGTGATCACCGAATCATTCGACATCGTCGACCGCGCCCTCGACCTGTCCGGCGGCTCCGGAGTGTTCAAGCGAAACCGCCTCGAGCAGATCTTTCGCGACGTCCGCATGGGCCGGTTCCACCCCGGTAACACGTTCCTCGCCCACGAGCTCATCGCCAAGCTCTGCCTCGGGATCAACCCCGACGACCCGCAACGCTGGGGATGACCCGACGACGACGCGGCAGGGCCTCCAGGTCGGATGGGACCGCACCATCTCTCTATCGCTTGACAATATATCAATAAGTGATAGATATAAGGCGTGGCAGAACCTGATCCGTCCTCGTTCCTCCCGTTGCCCCAGGCGCAGTTCCACGTGCTGGTCGCCCTCACCGACGGCGAACGGCACGGCTACGCCATCATGCAAGGCGTCGAGGCATCCTCCGGGGGTATCGTACGGATGGGACCGGCCACCCTCTACGGCACGCTGAAGCGCCTCGTCGACCAAGGCCTCGCCGAAGAGCTCGCTCGCCGCCCCACGGACGCCGACGACAAGCGTCGCCGGTACTACCGGCTCACCGGCCTGGGCCAGCGTGTCTGCGCGGCGGAGGCCGATCGCCTGGCCGCGCTGGTACGGATCACCCGCAGCAACCTCCGCCCCGGACTGGCCTGACCATGGCGAGCCCGTACCCGCTCTACCGGTCCATGGTCCGTCTCTACCCGAGGGACTTCCGACGCGAGTACGGCGACGACCTCGTCAGGCACTACGCCGACATGGTCGCCGACCGCGGCGCCCGCGCGGCCCGGACCCGCACCGCCCTCGACCTCGCCATCACTGTCCCCCGCTATCACCTGGAGCACGTCATGACCGAACACCACAGCACCGCTGCCGTCAGCATCGTCATCGGCCTCTTCGCCGCCGCCGGGCTCGCCAGTCTGATGACCGGGCTCTACCCCGGCATGATCCTCTTCGCTGTCGCCGTCGTACTGACCGTCGCCCAGCGCAGCACCCTGGCGAGCGCCCTACGAGTCCCGGACACGAACCTGCGCCGCCGCCGCCTCGGAGCCGCCGCCATCCTCGGTGCGACCTTCGTCATGTCCTACGTCACGTACAGCCTGCTGATCGGCGACACCTGGACCGGCAGGGAGACCGTGCTCGCGACCATCGGGACCCTCGCCATGTTCGGCGCCATCGGGTTCCTCATCGCCGGGCTCCTCACCCCACGCACATCGGCGCTGTCGCGCTAGCGGCTGGCGCCGACACGAGGCAATGCGCCACCAAGATGTCCAGGCCAGCGACGTCGTCCCGGTAGCGCTCGTCGGATTCCACGACTCACTGCACCGTTGGTCGGACAGTCCCGTTGAGGTGCTGCTCGAGGGTCTTGGTGTGGCGGTCGGGCTCTGCGGACGACGAGGAGTCGGAGGGCCCGGGCAAGGTCGAACTCCCGCTGGGGCACCATCCCACCGTCGTGGCCGGTCCGTCGCTGTGCCGAGCATGTTGCTCGCCGATCACGCGCTCTTCCGTCTGCGCAGCCTGTCTTTCGCTGTTCGTGGTTGTGGCTACTTCTCGGGGTTCGGGTACAGGTGGGCGTTGCAGCCTTCCTCGCCAAACGGGGTCTGCACCGAGTTGGCGCCGCCTGTCAGACCAAACTCCTGCTTGACGTGACCCCAGTTCTGCACCACGCCGGGCTGGACCGGCGCCTCGAAGTCGAAGTCCTCGAGGCCGGAGAACACGCACAGCGACTTTGCGTGCGACGGTCCCGCAGTCTCAGCGCCGGTGCCCGATCGCTCACCGGCAAACGCCGCGCTGCCCGTGCCAAGGACCAGGCCTGCACACACGACAATTCCCACCAAGGTCTTTCTCATCGAAACGCCCCCTCCAATATGGCGGCGTTGGCTCATCGGCCCGCCGCGAACCAACCACTGAAGTGGAACGGTCACGCTCCGTCAAACAGGCTGCACGACCTCCAGGTGCAGAGCACCCCGCCGCCGCTGGATCGGGGCCTCTACCCTGCCCCTGGACCCGGCGACTGGCATGTCCGTCGACGACCGCGACGTCAGGTGAACGAACGAGACGCGGACGATGGCGCTCCGGTGCTGGGAACCCTTCGCCCCGCCCGAGAGGAAGTCGCCCAGCACCGCGCGGATCCGGTCAGTGCCGGTTGACTAGCGAGGGACGCATGCTCGTGCGATTGCCTCGACGTGGCGGACGTCGGTGCCACAGCAACCGCCCAGTACCTGAAAGTGCGGATGACTGCGAAGCAGCTGAGCGTATTGGTCCGCCAGCTCCAGGGGATCGCCGCCGTCGAGCTCCTCTGCTTCGTTGAGCTGAGCGTGACTGGCGCGGGAAGCGTTTGCCCGCAGGAGGCCGAGACGCTCGATCGCCGTTGGGTCAGCGTCGAGTGCCTGAGAGAAGTGATCCGGGTGGGCGCAGTTGATACCGAAGTGCAACGCAGCGCGACCCGTTGCGGCGTCGACCTCGGCGATCGCATCGTGAAGCGGCTGGCCGGTCGGGAGCCGGCCATCGGTCTCGACCGTGAACGCCACGACGACCTCGATGCCGGCCGAAGCAGCGGCTTGCACTACCCCTGTCGCCTCGCCGGCATGGGTTGCCGTCAGCAGCGTGACTCGATCGGCGCCGGCGGCAACGAACGAGTCGATCTGCGGGCGGTGGTAGCTCGCAGCTTCCTCCGGAGCGAGGAGCTCGGCGGGGTCGTAGCCATCGCCGCGTGGCCCGATGTTGCCGCTGACGACGACCTCGACCTCGACCTCGTCACCCAATGCCCGCACGAACCTCACTGCGTCGCGGTTGACGCGGTTCAGCTCATCGTCGTCGTAGCCGAGTCGGGCGCCCCAGTCAGAGCTGGCTCGCCAGGTCGGTGTCTCCAAGACGACGCCGCTACCCGCTTCCGCAGCGACTCGCAGGTGGTCCCGGAAGTACTCCGTGAGCAGCGCCTGGCCAGCGGTGGTGTCAAGCAGTGGGAACGCCGCGAAGTCGGGCAGATCGACCCCCCGGATGAAGGCCAGCCAGGTCTCAAGACCACTATCGGTGAGTAGAGGCGTGGGCATGTCGGACTCCTTGCCGTGGCGTGCTGATCGGGCCACCCTGCATCAACCTCCGCAACATATTGCCCAGTGCTCGCCAGCGTCACCCGGGACCTGCGACTGTGGCGGCTCGCCCGGGCTCGGGTCGAGCCCCTCATGGCAGGCTGAGATCGCCGATTGGTGCGACCATGTACACGGCAGTTGAGCCATAGAGTGCGATTGCTGCCTGAGTTTCCGGCTCGGGCGGGCGGACGCCGAACTGGTGCCAGTACGTGTCGGCACCCTCGACGGCGATGAGATCGAGGAACTCGAGCTGCTCTGCGGCGGCGACCTCCACCAGCTGACGCAGCAGCCGTCTGCCCATCTCGACACCCTTCACCTTCACCGCGATGTCGTGAACATGAAAGCAGGTAGCCGCGGTCGGCAGTTCGAGCCTCGGTGATGTCGAGCGGGAGGGGCACGCCTTTGAGCCACGGGTGGCCGACGCCGTATCCCACGAGGGAGTCGTTGGCGACAGCAGCGAAACTCCCAGCCGGAAAGGCCCGCAGGTAGGCCGCGAAGGTCTCCGGCGGCTCATAGAACGAGAAGTTCTTGTATGCCCCAGCCTGGGTCTCGCAGACAGCCGGGATGTCAGACTCGGCGAGGGGACGGAGCTCGATGTCCGTGGTCGTCACCCTGCGTGCCGCTCGTCGCGGTCGTCTGGATCGAGGGTGAAGATGCGCGGACCTCGTTCGGGGAAGCCCGGGCCGGGTCCGGAGCGAAGGTGCTCGAGTGCGAGCTCGGCGTGGCAGTGTCCGCAGACCACTCGGGGGTCGGCGTCGTGGTCGCAGGATGTGTGGGTCACCTCGATAGGGGGGCCGTCGTCGCCGTCGAGCCACCGGTCGCCCCAGGCCATGAGCGAGAGCATCACCCCCGTCAGGTCCCGGCCCTTGTCGGTGAGGCGGTACTCATGGCGTGTGGGGTGCTGCTGGTACTCGACCCGTTCGAAGATCCCGGCGGCCACCAAGCACCTGAGCCGGTCGGACACGACGGTCTTCTGCGCGCCCGTGTAGGTCACGAAGTCAGAGAAGCGTCGGCGCCCGTAGAAGGCGTCGCGGACGAGCATGAGGCTCCACCCGTCGCCGATCACGCTCAGGGCGCGGGCGATGGAGCAGAGCTGGCTGTCGACGTCCTCGAACTTCACGTTAACCATCGTAGGACGGGAGTGAGTAGGTTTCGGCTACTCAGTAGCCGATCCCGACGCAGGAGCAGCGCCATGGGTACCGACGCCCACGAGATCCCCCGGACGTTCCGTTCGGGTCCGGGTGATCCGATGTCCCTGGCCGACCAGCCCGGGACGTGGGTGGAGATCGACATCGCCGCGCCGCCTGAGACGGTGTGGTCACTGGTCACCGACATCGAGCTCCCTGCTCGCTTTTCCGACGAGTTCCTCGGCGCCTCATGGGATGGTGACGGACCCGGACCGGAAGCGTCGTTCGTGGGGCGCAGCCGGCACGAGGCGATCGGCGAGTGGGAGGTGCGATCCTTCGTCGAGGTCCACGAGCCGCTTCGTGCCTACGGGTGGGCGACCTTGGACCTGGTGTGGCCCGGGTCGCGATGGCGCTTCGACCTCGAGCCCACCGAGGGGGGCACCCGCCTGCGCTACTCGATGTCGATGGGCCCGGCTCCGTCGGGGATCTCGATCGCCATCGAGGCGATGCCGGAGAAGGAGCCTCGGATCCTGCACCGACGAATCGGTGAGCACCACGCCAACATGGCCCGCACCGTCGAGGGGATCCGCAAGCTGGCCGAGGCCCAGCCGTGACCCTCGAGATCGGGATCGCGGTCTCCCCGGCCATGCCCTGGATGGTCGACTACGTCGTCGGCGCCGAGCGGCTGGGGGCCACATCGGTGTGGGTGCCGGAGTTCTGGGCCCACGATGCGCTGACACCCCTCGGGGCGCTGGCGCAGGCCACCGACACCATCCGGCTGGGCACGGCGATCGTGCAGCTCGGCACCCGCACGCCGGCCATGCTGGCCATGTCGGCCATGACGTTGCAGGAGCTGTCGGGCGGACGGTTCGTCCTCGGCATCGGGACGAGCGGGCCGCAGGTCATGGAGGGCTGGCACGGTGTCCACTTCGCCCAGCCCGTCACCCGCACGCGGGAGACCATCGAGATCCTCCGTCGCATCACCGCCGGTGAGCGCCTCGACTACCAGGGCGAGCACTACCGGCTCCCCTTGCCGGACGGCGAGGGCAAGGCGCTGCGCAGCGCTGCGTCGCCGGTCCACGTGCCCGTCTACGTCGCGTCGCTCGGACCCGCCAACCTGCGCCTCACTGGGGCTCTGGCCGACGGGTGGATCTGCAACTCGTTCTTCTGTGCGACCGCCGAGGTGTTCACCGATGCCATCGCGGCGGGCGCCGAGGCCAACGGCCGATCCTTATCGGACGTCGAGCTCACGGTCTCCGTGAGCTGTGAGTTCACCGACGATGTGGAAGCCGCAGGACGTCGCCACGCCGAGGGCTACGCATTCACCTTCGGTGCGATGGGCTCCAGCGCCACGAACTTCTACAACCGGGCCTTCGAGCGCCAGGGCTTCGGTTCGGCCGTGGCCGAAGTGCAACGGCTCTGGCGCAGTGGCGACCGCGACGCGGCCCGGCGGGCCGTGCCGACCGAGATCGGTCTGCGAACCAACCTCATCGGGTCCGACGACGAGGTCCGTCGGCGCCTCCGCCAGTATCGCGACGTCGGTGTCGCCACGCTGCGCGTCAACCCGATGGGCAACGGCCTGCATGCTCACCTCGACAGCCTCGGTCGCCTTCTCGACCTCGTCGCCGACGTCAACACCGAACCCCGCGAAACGACCTGACCCCGAGGGGCTCTGCTGCGTTTGATCGTTCGGAGGCGCGATCGATCAACCGCGACAACCCGAGCGAACGACGTCTTCACTGAGCTGCTCCACGCAGAGCGGGAGGCTCAAAACGCCACCATCGACGCGGTGCGGGCCTAGGTGGAGCGCAGCCTCGCTCAAACCGGAGTCATGAGGATCGAGCGGCGCGTTCACCAGACGAGGGAACCGCTCACCCAGTGTCGAGACGGCCTCGGCCTGCCTTGCTCAAGGAGCGAAGTCCAGCGGTACTCCGGCGCTCTCAGCCACATCAGCGACGTTGGACGCCACCAGGATGCATTGCCCAGGCAGGCACTCCCGCAAGCCCCCGTTCTCCGTGGTGATGAACCGAGTGACCCCGAACCTGATCCGGAAGGTGCCGCCGGCCAGATGATGGTTATCGTTGTCGCCCGCGGTCACGAACGCGATGCGGCTGAGGTCGCAATCAGCTGACGTGGTGGCCCCGGTGTTGCACTCCAACACGGCGACGGTGGCCCCCACGGTGAAGCCCACCCCAACCACCCTGACGATCTGCCCCTCGACGAGCCCCTCGTCCGGGACGATCCTCACCCCCGGGAGGTCCCGGACCGCCGGACCCTCCGCTGCCGAGGCCAGATCCGCTGGTGCCACAAGCAACAGCAACATCGCCGCTGATGCGGACGCGATGACGCGATTCATGAGGACTACCTCCGTTCACGGTAACCGTGTGGTCGCCAGCATGGTTGTAACACGCTTGTCCACGGAGTTGCATAGCGTTGGGTCGCCCATGATCGGCTTCGACACGGGTGGCCGCAGCGGTGTTCCGCCGAACCGAGACGTAGACATCGATGACCTGGACGTGCTGATCGACCGCCCGGGAGACGTACCGCCAGCGGCCGGCGACCTTCACATAGGTCTCGTCCACGAGCCAGCGGTCACCGGCCCGAGGCCGGCACGGCCGTACCGCGTCCACCTCAACACCCGGCCCGGAAGTCGTAGTGCCATTCGGCCTATGCGGAGCGAGCGCAGCCGCGCCGATACATGCGAGGGGGGTCCCACCAGGCGGATTGGCAGGACCCCCCTCTTGCCGCCGGGCGCCGGGCAAGGCGCCAACCGGGGGCTGCTGAGACGGTACCGGCGCAAGGCGGATCTAGATACCCCCTCAAGGGGCACCGGACCATGCGGCGGTCCCTTGCGATCGAGTTGCTGTCTCCAGCTCACGGAACGTCGGAGGACGCGCGAGGATTGTGGAGTTGGACGAACGCGTGCCTCGCGATGATCACGCTGGCCGTGTGAGTCCCACGGCGGACACGGTTGCAACGCTGGTTCCCACCGAAATCCTGTGGGTGGGACGGGAGTGGGGGCCCTGTCCAGATCGACGGGAACACTCTGCCCTGATCGAGGGCGGTGGCTGCTTCTGGCAGGAATGTCCGCTCGAGTCGACTGGCTACTCGACTGCCTTGCGGTTCCTTCCAGGCGTCGGGTTGCTGACCAGCTCGTGGTCGGAGGTCAGCGGTCGCCGTCGTCGAAGCTGCAAGCTCACCTCCACCCACAGTTGAGAACGCCTGCAACAGGCCTGGAATGCCATGTCGTGGGGAGTAGAGCCGCTTTTAGTTGAGTCCCGGGTAGTGGTGTGGCGGGCGACGATCGACCGGCGCTGTGTAGCGCCGGAGAGTTCGGACCTGGACCATCACATCTAGGGACGAGTAGGTCCGGCCGTCGGCGGCGAGCTGGCCGACCTTTGAGGCGTGGGCTTCTGGGTAATCGGATGTCATGGCTGACGCGGCCCACTTGGGCGAGCACGACTGCGTCCGGATCGAGGTCGTGGGCCCGGCGTATCACCACATGATGGTCGTCAGAGCCCTCGAGGACGCCGGACTGCAATGCAGATCGATGCAACGGCTGGCGGCTCCCAGAACTGAGCAACACGACGACACTCTGCTCGTGTTCGCCTCGGGAGACACAGCCAGAGCGGACGGGGTCGTCGCACGACTGAGCGGTGCGCATCCCAAGCTTCACGTGACCGTAGAACGCGACTGCTAGCGCGACGCCCCCACCCCAGATTCACCGCGCCCCAAGCGAGCACCCGATCGCTCAACGCGAACAGAGCCACGCCCAGTCAGGTGAGGGTGTCGATCAACTTGTAAGCGACGTCGAACATCGCCCTCGTCCCTGCTCAGGAGGCGCGCTTCGCGGGTACGCAACCCTCAGCCCGCCGGAGTCAGATCCCCGCGTTCGTCGAGCTCTACCACCGCCTCAAACGCCACCGCGCTGGGATCGTCGCCAGCGTCACCCACGGCCTTTCCAACGGGCTGACCGAGAGCGTGAACACCAAGCTCCGGCTCATCACCCGCATGGCCTACGGGTTCCGCTCCACCGACAACCTCATCGCCCTCTGCCTCCTCGACCGAGGCGGACACTGCCCACCCCTACCCGGCCGAACATGACCCACGGATCTGCTCGGAGAGCCACCTTTGTGGAGGTCCCGACATGCCTCACGATAGCGACGTTCTTGTCGACGGATCTCTCGTGGAGCCCGTCGTCGCCGCGCTGACGGCCGAGGTCTCTCTGGCGCCGCAGAGCCTTATCCGCTTTACCGAACTGATTCGGCGGTTCGGGCGTTTCATCGCCTTCACCTACGAGGTGGAGGATCTGCGAGCCGTGACGCCGTCGATGACTGCGGCGTTCGTCCGGTCGCCGTCCTCGGATGGCCCACCGACGTCGTCCGTAGTCCATCTCCGACGCACGGCGGTCCGGGTCTGTTTCCGGGTCGCTCGCGATCTCGGGCTCGCGGACGGAGACCCGACGCTCGACCTCGAGCTACCGGCCCGCGAGCCGGGTTCGCTTAGCCCCCTCACGGACGAGGAGGTGACGCTGTGTCGATTCGCGTCGGTCGCATCGCTCGACGAGACGCGGCTGCCCGCGGCGTGGGCGTTGGTCGAGGCCACTGCCAGGACCGCCGAGCTGCATCTAATCACCGGCGCAGAGGTGGACCTGGTCGCTGGGCGCGTCTGGTTGCCGGGTGCCGCTCGGGTCTCGGCCCGCTGGGGTCTGCTCTCACCGTGGGGGCGGCTGCAGATCGAACGTCGGGTACGAGCGATCGGCGATCCGGCGGCCCCGCTCACCTACGCCGGGAAGGGCTCGGCGCACTCGCGACAGGCCGCGTCGTGCATCAGCATCTCCTCGACGTTCGCCCGCGCCGGGCTGAGTGACGATCCGGGGATCCGCCCGTTGTCGGTGACGGCGTGGGCGGGGCGTCAGATCCTCGACGAGTGCGGACGGATCGAGGTCGTCGCCCAGCGACTCGGCAACCGCTCGTTGGACCGGACCGCCCGACTCATCGGCTTAGACTGGGCCGCAGGGTCCCTGTGACGGCTGAGCGGGCGCGGGGCGCGAGCTCGCTGTGTCGGGTCGAGGTCATCCTGGCCAACCCCGAGCTGTACGCCTTGGCAGCGGCGATCCCCGACACCGACCCGACCGCCGGCGGTCGACCCCGTGACTACCCGCCCGTGATGGGCGTGCTCTTCGAGACACTGATCTCGGTCTACGGATCGGCCCGGCAGGTGGAGGCGGAGATCTCGCACCCGGCGGTGTGGCGGACGATCCGGGAAGGACTCCAGGCGCACGGCAACGTCCGAGTCGGCCCGAAGCCGATGCGCCGACACCACTACCTCCACTACCGCAACACCTACATGACCGACCCGGTCGTGCTGGCACGACTCGACCAGATCCATCGGGACTTCGCCGCCGCCCAGGCGCTCGAGGTCGGTGTCCTCGACCCCCACAGCCAGGGATCCTGGACGCACCCCAACCGGGCCCGCCTCATCTACGGGGACGGCAAGGTCATCACCCCGTTATTCAAGGCCCGGCCCGGGGACACGAAGCTGGACAAGACGACGGGCCAGCTGCGACCCGTGCGAGCTGAGCACGATGCCGACCTCCACTTCGAGGGCACCGGCGAGTTCGCCTGGGGAACCAAGTGGGTGATCATGGCCGCCCGCGGCACCCAGACCCGCCACCGGATCATCCTCGACGTCCTCCCCGTCCCCGACAAGGGCGGCGAAGCAGCCGTCGCCGTCGACTCAGTCGCACGACTCGTCCCCCTGCTCCCCGGAGCCCAGGGCGTCGTCTACGACACCGCCCTGCGAGGCGTCCACCACCAACGAATCATGCGCGACCTCGGCCTCCTGTCCATCAACCGTGTCGCCCTCGCCAAGGCCGGCTCCAACAAGCCAAGACGCTCCAAGGCCGAACAGCGCCAGGAGAAGTCGACCCTGATCGAGACCACGACCATCACCCTCCCCGACAGCACCGAACGGATCGTTCCGCTCTACGGCCGAGGCGGCGCACTCGGCATCGGCCGCATGACCGACGACGGCACCATCGAGTTCGAACCGCTTCGCCGGATCCGGACCCACCGCCGCGCCGACAACGCCGGCACGTTCCGCTGGTACAACGACTACGAACTACCCGACGACCTCGGCGGCGCGGTGATCACCATCCGCCTGCACGGCAACAACGAAGACACCGCCCGAAAGCTGAACCGCACCGAGAACCTCCGCCCCATCCCGCCTGGCGATCCCGACTTCGACCGGATCTTCCCGCTCCGCGCCGACGCCGAATCGATAAACCGCGGCCTCGAAGACACCCTCTACCTCCGCCGGGCCCACTCGGTCGGCCGAGCCCGCCAACACGTAAACCTCATCGGCTGGGCCCTCATGGTCAACAGCCTCACCCGCGCCGAACACCGAGCCAGACCGCACGACGCGCTCGCCGCCTGACCGCAACCCGGAGAGGCCACCGCCCCGAGCGTTGACTCTGCCGCGCCCTCCTGCCACTGATGAAGGCCCGCAGCCGAGGGATCGGCCCCAACCAGCGCCATAGCTAACCTGCGGGCCACAGCAATTGCTGTCGTCCGGCCGGGGTGGACCAGGTTTCCTCCCGGGTTTCCGACAGCCCCCGCCCTCGTAGCTCAGGGGATAGAGCATCGGTTTCCTAAACCGTGTGTCGCATGTTCGAATCATGCCGAGGGCGCTGACTGAGGAAAGTCCAGTTCAGAGCCACTTTCTGGCTGACTGGCATGCCCATCAGGTGGCTTGCGGCGGTCCCGGTGAACGCGCGCGCCGGACCGACGATGGGGTCTCAGCATCCAACTCGACGGTTGCGTTCGTTACACACCATCCTTCACTCAACTCACGGATACGTGGCGTGTTGTGAGATGAAGAATGGACGCGGCGCCTTCCCGTCGGGTCGCCCTCCACCACCAGTGGTTCGACATTCGGGTATACTCGAACACCGAATGACCAGGACGCGCACCACACCCGAAGCCCTCGAGGTTCAAGCCGTCGATGCGGCCGTTGCAGCCCTCGGAGCAGCTGACATCGAGGTCGTCGAGACGACACCTCGTGGCCGGCTCGAGGCGCAGTTCGACGGACGTTCGCTCAGCATCACGGTCGTGGCCGTGTCGTACTGCACCGGAGAGCGAGCGCGTGAGTTGGTTCGACGACCGTCGGCGCTCGCAGGTGCCGTACACCTCGTCGTTGCTGATCGCGTGACCGCCGAGGCGAAAGCTGTGCTTGGTGATGCCGGGTGGTCGTGGCTCGATCGGCGGGGCCAGCTTCACCTGCGCGGCCCTGGCGTGCGCGTCGATGTGCAGGTGGATGGTCTCGACAGGGCGACAAGCGCCCAGACCGATCCGCCGATCGCCGGGCGCAGCGGCATCACGATTGCCCACTGGCTGTGCGCGCATCCGGGACGGAGCCTGTCCCCGACCCGCAGCGCACCACATCTCCGGCTCGCGCCGTCGACGATCTCAACATCGGTGCGGCGGCTCGCCGATGCCGGTCTTCTCGAAGACGACGGCACCGGCGTGTTCCCCGAGCTGTTCTGGGAGCTGGCCGACGCATGGCCGACAGACCGGACCTGGCTCATCGCCTCACCTGACCCGGCGAACCACACCAGTCCGGATCCCCAGGCGCCGCGGTGGCGGCGGACGGGGACCGCGGCAGCCGCGGCGTACGGAGCTCCGGTGGTCAGCACCGCGGGAGGCCCGGTCGAGCTTTACGTGACCGGTCCGGTCGAGGTGTCGATCGCGGTGCGTCGCTACGGCCGGGCCGTGCCCGGCACCGGAGCGGCAGCGATCGCGGTGGCACCCGTGTCCGAGGTTGTGACCGGCCCCGGCGATGACCACGTTCCGGTACTCGACGGGTGGTTGGCTGCGCCGGTGCTCGCCGTGGCCCTCGATCTCGCGCAAGACCGCGCCCGCGGTCGCGAGATCCTCAACGACTGGAGCATCGACGATGCCGTCTGGCGCTGACCTCGTCATCCTGCCGGGAGTCGCGATGGTGTCACTCGTGCGGGCGGTCGCCGCTCTCGCCGACGCAGGAGTCGGAAGGT
>JBDSUN010000263.1:0-3015 GCA_039927735.1 Acidimicrobiales bacterium
CCGTGGTGGTCGGTGCCTCCGTCGTCGTGGTGGTGGGGGCGGCCGCCTCGGCGGTGGTGGTGATGGCGGCCAGGGCGGCCCGACCGACGCTCTGGGCCTGCACCTGGCCGAGCTCTTCGAGGAAGGAGGTGCTGGTGGCCTCGTACGGTTGCGACGCCGAGGCGAGGTCGGGACCGCCGGCGGAGGCGGTGACCAGCAGGGCGGGAACGGCGATGGCGGCGATGGCCGCCACGCTGGTGGTGAGAGCCCGTCGTGCGACGCGCGCCGGGCTGGTGGTACTCGGGGGGTGGTCCGTCCCAGACATGGCGGGGGGTCCTCCTGGGGTAGTGGGCCGGGGCGCGCACCGAGGGAGATCTGTGATCGGCGGAAAACACTGCGCCCCAGCGGCGGGCCGCGCGAGGGCGGCGTGTTTTGGTTACGACAGGGTGTCAAGATCGCAACGGAATCGCAACATCTGCAAGTGTGATTTGCGACACATGACAGAACGAGAGCGCGGGAGTAGCACCTGCTCTGTCAAGTTCTGCCGGGTGAGGTCAACGATTGCGGGGCAGGCCGAGGCCTCGACCCGCGATGATCTCGCGCTGGACCTCGCTGGAGCCGCCGTAGATCGTGGTGACCACCGAGTGGCGGAAGGCGTGCTCGACCAGACCGTCGAGCACGCTGCCCTCTTCGCCTCGGGGCAGGAGCGCGGGGGTGCCGAGGACTCGCAACAGCTCAGAAGAGGCCCGGACGAAGGCCTCGGTGATGTGGAGCTTCGCCATCGAGCCCTCGACCTGCGGCATGTCGCCGAGCGACGAGAGCCATGCGGCTCGGAACAACAGGAGCCGACCCACCTCGAGCTCGGTGCTGGCCTGAGCGAGGACGTCACGCACCGCTGGGTCATCGAAGGGTCGGGCGCCGTCCGGTCCAGCTTCGAGCGCCCAGCGAACGACCGATTCGACGAGGCGATCGGGTTCGCCCCAGTTGGCCGAGTTCCGCTCGTAGACGAGAGCGGCGTGCATGACGCTCCACCCGGCGTCGACCTCGCCGACCCGCGCCGCGTCCGGCACCCGCACCTCGTTGTAGAAGGTGATGTTGGTGCGCTCGCCGCCCATCGTGTCCACGCGGGTGATCTCGATGCCCGGAGTGTCCATCGGCACGAGGAACATGGTGAGGCCCTTGTGCTTGGCCGCCTCCGGGTTCGAGCGGGCCAGCAGGAACACGTAGTGGGCCTCGTGCGCCATCGTCGTGAACATCTTCTGGCCGCTGATCACCCAGTCGTCGCCGTCGCGCGTCGCCTTGGTGGCCACCGCGGCCACGTCGGACCCTGCGTCGGGCTCGCTGTAGCCGAGGCAGCACATGACCTCGCCGTTGAGGATGCGGGGCAGGACATCGGTCTTCTGGGCGTCGGTGCCGCAGACCAGGAGGGTGGCTCCGACCATGGCGGCGATGTTCAGTCCGTCGATGGGCGCCCCCGAGCCGTAGAGCTCCTGCATGAGGAGGCACTGGTCGATGGCACTACGCCCGAGACCCCCCACCTCGGTGGGCCAGCCGGCGGCCAGGTACCCCCGATCACAGAGCGCCTTGTGGAAGCCCCAGTCGTGCATCGTGCCGGTGGCGTGCGCCCGCTCGATGACGGTGTCGTCGAGGTGCTCGGCGATGAAGGTCCGCACCTCAGCTCGAAACGCCTCGGTCTCCGGCTCGAACCGGAAGTCCATCCCGTTGCGCGTGGGGGCGGCGGTGGCGGCCGCCACGACGGCCGCAGGATCGGGGGCGGTGGCGCCCCAACGACGCTCGGCCACGTGCTGGAGCTCGTGACGAGGATCACCCAGCAGAAGGCGGACCGCCTTGGCCCTGCGGACCTGCAGCTGCACGTCGTACTCGAGCATGAAGCCGTAGCCGCCGTGCACGTGCAGGCTGAACCCGGCGGCGGCATCGGCCACCTCACCGCACCACCACGAGGACTGGGCGGCCATCGCCGGGGCGGTCGGCAGGGCCTCGTCGAGGGCCCAGACGGCCTGGTAGGCGAGGAGACGACTGCCGTCCACCTGGGTGTGCAGGTCGGCGAAGCGGTGCTGCAGCGTCTGGAAGCTGCCGATGGGCACGCCGAACTGCTGACGGTCCTTGGCGTACTGCACGCCCACGTCGAGGGTTGCTCGAGCCAGCCCGGCCTGGGCAACGGCGGTGAGCGCCCGCCACTCGTCGAGGGCGGCCTCGAAGGCGGCGAGGGCAGCCGGCCCGTTGGCCAGGACCTCGGCACCGGCGAGGTCGACGTCGGCGGCGGCGAGCCCGGCCAGGGTTCGGCGCGCCGCGATGGTCGGCTCATGGACGGCGACGAGGCGATCTCCGTCGAGGGCCACCACCACCCGGGCTACGGCCGCGCCCGGCACCACCCGAGCGGACCCGTCGACGGCGGGCCGCACGGCCAGCGTGCCGATGGCACCCTCGACCAGCTCGGCGAGCAGGCTGGCGGCGGACGGGACCTGGGCCAGCAGGCGGGCGGCGATGGCCGTCTCCACCAGGGGCGCCGACCCGAGGTGGGCGCCATGGACCTCGACCGCGGCGGCCAGATCGGTGAGCGAGGCGCCGGCGCCTCCGACCGCGTCCGGCAAGGCCATGGTGGGCAGGCCCATGCCCACCAGCGCCTGCCAGAGCACGGGGTCGAACCCGGTGGCCTCGGCCTCGCGCACTCGCTCGCCGTGAGATTCCTTGGCGTAGAGGCGGGTGGTGGCTTCCCGCAGGGCGTCCTGATCCGGCGTGAAGGAGAGGTCCATGAAACCCTTGCTCGCGTTTCTGACGGGGCGTCAGACAGTGTGCCATCATCATCGCCGCCATGGCAGATCCGGACCTGCTGTTCCTCCACGAGGTCATCGATGTCGTGGGGCGTGGTGGGCGGCCGTACATGGAGCACACCGTGAGCTTCGATGCCACGGGGACGACCAGCGGAGGGCTCGAGCTGCTGGGCACCTGGGAGGTCGTCGGCACCACCGGGCGCTGGCCCCAGGTGGTGAACGTCTGGGAGATCGACGGGTGGGA
>JBDSUN010000264.1:0-3439 GCA_039927735.1 Acidimicrobiales bacterium
CCAGGACCCAGCAGGTCGCGCTGGCCCCGCAGCGCCACGCCCAGGGCGAGGAGCGGACCGAGTGCCACCGCCATCCCGAAGGGACCGGCGGTCGACACCCCCAGGATCGCCAGTCCTATGGCGAGCAGGCATCGGATGGCGGACTCGCTGCCGGTGAAGCGCGCGTAGGCACCGAAACGGCCCTGCCCAGCGAGCGTCCCGCGCGTCAGGTGGGCGAAGAAGGCACCGACCAGCGACGCTAGCCAAGCGACGAGCAGCAGCCATTGGCCGGAGAACAGCTGCCGCGTGATCACGGGGCTGCCGACGAGCCCCACGCACACGACGCCACCGAGCACGAGCAGCCCGAGCGTCGCGGCCTTGCGAAACACCGGTGCGCCTCCTTCGCCACGGGCGCGGCGAGCCGCCATCGCGCTCGCTACCTCTTGCTCGAGAGGGAGGAAGAACCCTGGTCCCCCGAGGATGGCGAGCGCCCAGAGAACCGAGAGCGGGGCGTACTCCGCCGCGCCGAGCGCCCGGGCGGAGACCACCAGGAAGCCGTAGGCACTGGCCCCGGCGATGACCACGGCGGCTCCGACGGCCAGCGATCCGGGCGGGAACGGATTCCGCGCTCTCATCCTTCGATGGTGCAGGTGTCGCCAGATGGTCAGCGGCCCCTGACGACCGCCGGCGTGCTCGTGCGGTTGTTGTCGAAGTCGCCCGTCATCGGATGATCGGTCGAGTTGCCATAGCCGAACGGCGGCACGTCGGCGCCTCCACCCGAACGAGGAGCGTTCCGCAGGAACCAGGCACCGCTCCTCACGATCCCGACAGAGTCCGTGAGGTCACCGTTCCAGTCCCCGGCGATCGGCTGGTCGGTCGGGTCGCCGTAGCCGAAGGCCCACTCGCCCGAACCCCCAGAGAGCCCGGCGTCGAGGAACCAGCTCCCCCGTCGGAACACGCCGAGATCGTCACGCCGATCTCCGTCCCAGTCACCCACGACGGGGATGTCGGACCCATCGCCGTAGCCGACCAGGATCTGGTGAGGCCCAGCTCCGCTCGCGGTGCGCAGGTACCACGCACCGTTGCGCACGATGCCGGGAGTGTCCTTGCCCTCTCCCGTCCAGTCACCGCACACGGCGATGTCCCCCGGATCCCCGTAGCCGAAGGCCGGGTTTGTGGGCCCGTTAGGCAGGTTGCTGTCCGTGGTCTCCCAGAGGCCGCCGCGGAAGACTCCAGGTGTGTCGACCCCGTCGCCATTCCAATCGCAGAGCAGCACCTGATCACCCTTCAGCCCGAACGCCCTGGACACGTCCGCAACTCCGGACGAGCTGGTGTTGCGAAGGAACCACTCGGGCTGCAGGGACACGACGCTGAACCAGTTGGACTTCAGCCCGAAGTCCGACTGGAACGCGTCTCCGGTGACGATCACCGAACCGGCCGAACCCCGCACCACGAGGCTGAGGACCCGCCCGCCGTCCTCACCGAGACCGTTGCGCGCAATGACCTCGATGCCTTGGAACGTGCCCACCGCGTAACGACCCGCAATGGCGCTTGTGGAGAGAGAGGCGGTCCAGCTGTGGTTGGGATTGCTGGGATGGGCATCGCCGCGGTCCTCCACCGCGGGATACGAGCCGCCGACGGTCCACCCGCCGCTCGAGGATGAGAACTCGGTGCTGGCCAGGCCGCCGTTGCCGAAGCGCCTCACCTGGCCGGAGGTCGCCGCCACGGCGGCGTCACCACCCGGCTGTTCGGAGCTGGCCCCGCCATACACCTGGCAAAAGGTGTCGTCACAGGTCTTCGCCCATGCATACCTCTGGCCGCTCTCGCCACCCTGCGCGAGACCATACGACCGAGCCGCCACAGCTTGCGCCCGGACGGCAGCGGCCGGCCAGGTCGTCGGAACCTCAGCGGGCACCACGCCGCGGATGTAGTCGTCGACCCAGACGGTGTTGACCGTCTTGAGACCTGCGCTGTCGACCAGGGTGAGGAAGCCCCGGTAGGGCTTGCGACCGCTTGAGGTGCACAGACCGACGAGGTACGAGTGGTCCTCCGCGGCCGCCACCGCCGGTACCGCCGACGGGCTCGAGATCGGGGTGCTCCAAACCTCGGTCTGGCCGCACCCGTAGGACGTGTAGAGCATCCACTGGCCGCCCGACCGAGTGATGCGCGCCGCGCTCCCCGGGGCCACGAACAGCCCGTCCACGTAGAAGCCTCCGTTCACCGTCGAGACGGTGAGATCGACGTTGTCGCGAGCCTTGAGCCACACGGTGAGCGGGGTGGTGGGTGAGACCGCGGCCGCGGCCGTTCCCCCGTAGAAGTGGGCGAGGATCTGGTCGTGGGACCACGGGATCCCGGTGGCGAACCCGCTGCCGTAGCCAAGCGCTCCGTACTGGCTGAGACCCCTCCCGTGTCCCCAACCGTGTCCGGTGATCGTGACCGACGTGGGCGGAGCCGTCTGGGAGAGGGCGGCCGGCGCCGTAGTGAACGGTGCGACGACAACGCTCACGATGGCGGCCAATGCTGCCCAGGACCGTCGCCGGGCGCTAGAGGACATACGTCACGTCGGCAGTGGCCGCCCGCATCTCGTTGGAGAGGTACCAGTACGAACCCCGGGATACCCCGGGGGTGTCATAGCCGTCACCGTCCCAGTCGCCGGCGATGGGCACATCGGTTGGGTTGCCGTAGCCGAAGGGCGCCACCTCGGCGACGCCGGTCTGGAGACGGTTCGCCAGGAACCACGATCCGTTCCGGAAGACGCCGATGCCGTCAGCTCCGATGCCGTCCCAGTTGCCCACTACCGGGACGTCGCCCGGATCCCCGTAGCCCACGAACAGATCATGGGCCGGAGCGCCGCTGTAGTTCGAGAGGTACCAGCCGCCAGATCGGAAGACCCCTGGGGTGTCGGTCCCCGAGCTGTCCCAGTCACCGACGACCGGCCGGTCGCCGGGGTCGCCGAAGCCGAACTCCTGGTCGGAGGGCCCGGTCGAGTTCGTCTGGCGGAGGAACCAGCGCCCGCCGCGCACCACGCCGACGGTCTCGGTGCCGTTTCCGTCCCAGTCGCCGCAGACCGCAAGATCGCCGGGGTCACCGAACCCGAAGGTCGTCACTGCCGAGCTGCTCGAGTTGGAGCTGTGCAAGTACCAAACACCGCGGAACAAGTAGCCGGAGGTGGCGATCCCGTCCCCGTTCCAATCACAGCTGAGCCGCTGATCCCTGGTATTGGCGATGTCCGCCGCCACATCCCGCCGAAGCTGCGGCAGCAGCGCGTAGAGCAGCTGCCCTGGACAGGACGTGTTGTTGGTGTCCGTGTGACCCTCGATGTTGGGAACGAAAACCGGTGTCCCGGGCGGATACCGCGACGAGGCGGCATCCCCCGAGTACACGAGGGTCGAGCTCTGCGGGTCGACGCCGTGATGGGCGAGCTTCCACGCCAACAGCGAGCGAAGTGCGCTGTAGGCGG